>CAMJWQ010000285.1 GCA_946409475.1 uncultured Lachnospiraceae bacterium | reverse complement strand
TTTAAATAATGATAAAAAAATAAAAGGAGAGGCAGAAAAAAATATGAAAAAAATAATAATGATTGAGGGTATGATGTGTGCCCATTGTTCGGGAGCCGTTTCAAAGGCTCTTAAAGAAGTAGAAGGGGTTAATGAGGTTACCGTAAGCTTAGAGGATAAGAAAGCAACGGTTATCCTGTCGGAGGCTGTCGATGATGCACTTTTAAAAGCTGCCGTGGAAAATGCGGGCTATGAAGTGCTGGAGGTGGCAGATGAAGGCAGATAAGACCTCCGTCAACAAGCTCTTAAAAACGGCAAAAGGGCAGATTGAGGGTATCTTGAAAATGGTCGAGGAGGACCGGTACTGTATGGATATTGCCGCTCAAATACTGGCAGCGGAAGCCGTATTGAAAAAAGCAAATAATGAAATATTAACAAGTCATTTAAAATCATGTGTGCTGGAGGCTTATGATAAAGGCGATTTGGAATCCAAAATAGAAGAACTGATTGTTCTGTTTAAAAAAAGACCCTAATCTGGTTACTGTTCAGTACTATTGTGCATTCCGGGACTGGATATCGGAAATCCAGATATCCAGTCTTTCATCAAATACGGAAAAGGGGGCGGGACCGATTTCCAGTAGGAATTGATGAAAATCCTTTAAATTAAAATCATCCTTCAGCTGCTCCATCGCCTTATCCCTTAATTGGCAGATTTCCAGATAACCCACATAGTATTTCAGGTAATTGGCCGGCCTTTCTAATATCAAATTATAAAGCTGTTCTACTCCTGATGAGCTTAAGGATATATATTTAGAGAGAAAGGTAAGGGTATCATCATAAGTCCAGCCTTCATAATGGACGCCGATGTCTACCAAACAGTAGAGGCAAAGCTGCAGACTTTGATCTAAACGGGTTATTTCACACAGGGCAGGCTCTAAGCCATCATATAGGCCATAAGCATACATTTCCACATATAATGCCCATCCTTCCGTAAATCCGCCATAATTGACCAGATTGCGAACCGGATTGTTAGAGTATTGATTCGTATAAGTTGTTTGGTATAAATGTCCCGGATAGCCCTCATGGGCTAAGGTGGTATACAGCTGTAAGCTGTCATAGCCGTCGACATTATTGATGTATATGGTATTGTCCTTCATATTATCAATAGTAGGTGTCAGATAAAAAGCAGGGCTTAAGTATTCTTCAAGGGAATCGTGAACATATTTAACCTCATAATTTACATCGGGAGCCTCCGGAAAATCTTTTTTCATTTTTTCTTTTAAATCTTCGATCATCTGCTCCGGATTATTATTTGCTCCAGCCTGAGAGGTACTTCCGGTAAGGGTGGAATTATTGCGGATTAATTCCGTAAGAGACAGATAATCTTCATAAAACTGTTCCGTCAGCAGCTTTTTCAGTTCCTTTATGCTTTTATCGGAACCTGTTGTATAGGCAACCAGATCCTCATAATAGGCTTTGCCCTCGGGAAGATAGAAAAGACCGCAGGTATTTTTACAGGTACCCTTTAACTTTTCCAGACCTTCCGTTAAGGAGTCGTAAGCCGGAAAAACATGCTCATATAATATTTCGACATTTTCTACCCTATATTTTGTTTTTTGGGCCAGAGTAAGCTCTTCCACGGCATCCAATTTATCGTTAAAGGTAGCAACCAGAAAGTGGCTGTCGGAATAGACACCGATTTGCCGGCATTGGTCTATAACCTGATCGACTATATAATCATTCATAAAGTATCCTGCTTCTGATTTTTCTGCTTCAAAAGCAATAGCCTGATTAAAATATCCGTCAATTTGCGATAATAAGCATAAGTATTCCTCCACATCCTTTTCCGAATCAAATTTATATTCCGCAAAAAGTATGGGCAGCTGAGACTGTAAGCCGCTGGAGGGGCTTAATAGCTCATCGTATAACAGATTTTCCGATAAAGATAATTTATCACTCAGATAAGATTCCAATATATCGTAGGTAAGCTGATTCTCACTGCTCAATTTATCTGTGTTCAGCTTATGTAAGCGTTTAAGGTAATTTTCCAGGTCAACCGGTTTTGATTCCAGAGCCTGCAGGGAAATATCACCTAAAGTAATATCGTAATCTTCGATACCGTAGGATTTGGGATCAGACAAGGTATAGTGAAGATTTAAGGTATTGGAAGTGGTTTCGCTTATAAATAATTCATTGGTGAGGGAAGAAAAGACCTGATCATCCTTTTGGGAGCACCCGATAAAGAAAAAAAAAGGTAAAATAATCAGAAAGAGCAGCAGCTCTTTCCTTAAGTCATGACAAGTGAGGCTGCCTGCAGACTCATCTTGCTTAGCTGACATGTAAGACCTCCTTAGTATGATTAAAATCACACAAATAGATTATAATAATATATATTAAAAATCATAAAAATCATGACTAACATTTCTTGACATAAGAAAAACCTTATGATAGGCTTTATTTATATATGGAAAACGCATTGACGAAGAGAGTAGATAAGCAAATCCTGTTACAGAGAAATCCTATTTCGTTTCACACGTTGCTGAGAGGGATGCAGGAATACTGATTGAAGATGGCTTCTGAGCGGCACACCGAAGGAGATTATCCCAAGGCTGTGAGCGGGACCGCCCGTTATAGCGGCAGGATATACGAAAATGTGTATTCCCTGAGGTCTGTTTTGTGAGAAACAGATAAATGGAAGTGGTACCACGGGATTATCTCGTCTTCTTTAAACAGAAGGCGGGTTTTTTTATTTTATAGGACGTGAGTCACCTATTAATAAATGCATAGGAGGAGATTATGAAAAAAGAAAAATATTACCTGACAACGGCTATTGCCTATACCTCTGGAAAACCTCATATCGGAAACAGTTATGAAATCGTACTGGCTGATGCCATTGCACGGTTTAAAAGAAAACAGGGATATGATGTTTTTTTTCAGACGGGAACGGATGAACATGGTCAGAAAATTGAATTAAAGGCAAAGGAAGCCAATGTTACACCAAAGGAATTTGTGGACAAGGTAGCTTCCATTATTAAAAATCTGTGGGATTTAATGGATACGTCCTATGATAAATTTATCAGAACTACGGATGCTTACCATGAAAAACAGATACAGAAAATATTTAGGAGGTTATATGATCAGGGGGATATTTATAAGGGTTATTATGAAGGCCTTTACTGTACTCCCTGTGAAGCTTTTTTTACGGAATCTCAGGTTACGGACGGAAAATGTCCCGATTGCGGCAGGGAATTGCAGCCGGCCAGGGAGGAAGCATACTTTTTTAAAATGAGTAAATATGCGGACCGCTTAATTGAGCATATTAATAAGCATCCGGAGTTTATTCAGCCGGTATCCAGAAAAAATGAAATGATGAATAACTTTTTACTTCCGGGCCTGCAGGATCTTTGTGTATCCAGAACCTCCTTTAAATGGGGGATACCCGTAGACTTTGATGATAAGCATGTAGTCTATGTATGGCTGGATGCCTTATCGAACTATATTACAGGAATCGGCTATGATGCGGACGGTAATTCGACGGAGCTGTATCATAAAAACTGGCCGGCGGACTTACACCTGATCGGTAAGGACATTATCCGGTTCCATACCATATACTGGCCTATCTTTTTAATGGCTCTTGGTGAACCCCTGCCGAAACAGGTTTTTGGCCACCCCTGGCTGTTACAGGGAGAGGGCAAAATGAGCAAATCAAGGGGGAATGTTCTTTATGCCGATGATCTGGTTAAGTTTTTCGGTGTAGATGCCGTACGTTATTTTGTTCTCCATGAAATGCCTTATGATAATGACGGAGTCATTACCTGGGAGCTGATGGTGGAAAGAATGAATTCCGATTTGGCTAATACTCTGGGAAATCTCGTAAACCGCACCATATCCATGACCAATAAATATTTTAAAGGTGTGGTTACCAATACCGGAGTTAAGGAAGCCGTGGACGAGGATTTAAAGGAACTGGCTGTTTCTGCAAAGGAAAAAGTAGAAAAGAAAATGGAGGAGCTTCGTGTTGCCGATGCCCTGACGGAAATTTTCAACCTATTTAAAAGATGCAACAAATATATAGATGAAACCATGCCCTGGGTATTGGCTAAGGAGGAGGATAAGCAGGACCGTTTACAAACTGTTTTATACAACCTTACGGAAAGTATCTGTATAGGAGCCACCCTGCTGGAGGCCTTTATGCCCTCCACAGCCAAAAAGATTTTAAAACAGCTGAATGCCAAAGAAAGAAGCTTTGATGACCTGTCTGCCTTCGGCTTATATGAATCAGGCACTAAGGTGACGGAGAAGCCGGAAATACTGTTTGCAAGGTTAGACATAAAAGAGGTGCTTGAAAAAGTGGAAGCCATGAAACAGGAATCCGGCCAGGAAGAAAAGGGTGCGGATGCAGAGGTGCCTGAGAGGGAAGAAGGAATCGATATCGAGCAAAAAGCGGAGATTACCTTTGATGAATTCTCGAAGCTGCAGTTTCAGATCGGGGAAATTATTGCCTGTGAAGAGGTGAAAAAATCAAAGAAGCTATTGTGTTCCCAGGTGAGAATCGGAAGTCAGGTAAAACAAATTGTTTCAGGAATAAAAGCCTATTATACACCTGAGGAAATGGTAGGGAAAAAAGTAATGGTTCTGGTG
>CAMJWQ010000284.1 GCA_946409475.1 uncultured Lachnospiraceae bacterium | reverse complement strand
AAATTAAATAATAATATTATTTCCGAAAAAGAATTTTTACTGCAGGAAATTGAAACCAGAAAAAATAAATCCCTCTTACATAAATTTATAAAAGGTAAAAGCAATAAAATAAGGACTTAAGGAGGAGTTGGTAATAGCCCATGTTGAAGAAAGGAGAAAAGACTGTTTATTATATATCAAATGTAGGTACATGCAGTGTGTCCATGATTGATGGAGATAAATGCCGTAGGATAAAAGACATAAAAACCGATTCCAGACCACAAAATATTGAAGTTGATAATAATAATGTTTATATCGCCTGCGATAGAAATCATCAGATAACCTGCATAAACAATTCTGATAGTATTTATCAGACATGGGATATTCCTAATAGCGGAGAACTCCAGATAGACTCTTCCGGACAAAAAATTTACGTTTGCAATACAGATGAAATCGGAATTTATAATTTAACGGATGGTTCACGTATTTACAATATAAAAGGCTTTACTGCAGCCTATGGATTAAAGCTTAACAAAAACAAATCCCGGCTTTTTGTTATGGACGTATTGGAAAACATCATTAAAGTATTTTCAACAGATACCTATAAATTAATTAAAACCTTTTTAAATGTTGGTATCGCACCTATTGATTTCATCATTGGTATTAATGAACGCTATCTATATATTGCTAATAAAGGAATGCCGCTAAAAGATATCAATGGAGGCATATCCGTTATAGACATGGATACCGACACCGTCTCTTTTATTGATATGAAAAGGAACTCCAGTATAACAGGATTAGAGCTGGATGGTAATTATCTTTTCGCTGCAAACAATGGCCTGCAGCAAATTGAAGTAATTGATCTTGCATACAGGCAATGTGTTGCCAGCATCAGAACAACTCTTTCTATTATCCAAAGGATAAGAATTTCACCTGAAAGCGGTATTCTTCTTGCCTTAAGTATCGACAAGGATGGCAAAGGTGTTCTGGACAGAATTAATATAGAACGGCTTCAAATTAAAGATACCTTTTATATGGAAGAAAATGAACTTCCTTATGATATCAGAGCCGTTACTCTGGAGGATATTTTCAATCACAGCCAGACAAAAGAAGAGGAGGCTGTAAATATATTACGTGAACTGCTGACTCAGGAAAAAGTTGGGGGAAATAAAGAACAATACACAGAAAACGGTAATAAAAAAGAGCCGTCCCGGTCCTTTTCCCGAAGCTGGCGGGATAAGAATATTCCTAATAGTGAAATCGGTATCAATATTTTGGCAAAGGAAATTATATCCAGTCATCAGGAAAAAATCTATTACCCGGAAATTCAGGTTGAAGTTCCTTCCTCAGAAATCGGCAGAATGAATTATGAGGAAATTATTTTTCTTAAATGTGAAATGGTAAAAGAATCTTTGATACGAAAAGCAATACAAAACAGAAAAGAATATTCCTTTCTCCAATACAATTATTTTATTCCCTACTACATAGAATATAGGGAGAAATCAGAAAAAATGTATGCATTGAAAGGAAAAATAACAGGAACTCAAAAAATTACACTCTACCTGCCATCGGTGAATGAACAATCCGTTATGGAATATAATGTGCTCGCGAGTGCCAGCTTAAGCCGTAAGCCGATTTATAGGGATAATATCCTGACCTTTGAAGTTAATGCAATGATTTCCACTCTGGTTGTGACAGAACGGGAGGTATTTATTCCTTTCATAGAATGACAAAATACGAATTAATAGAATAAAATCTTCGGAATAATCGACATATATTAACATTTTTCCCTCTCCTGAATACTATATAGTAAGATATCAAGGAATATCTTAATATATAATAAAGGAGTAACTGAAATGTTTAATCAAAAAGGCAATAATGAAGCATCGTATATAGAAACTTACTGTGACTCTGCTAAAGAATGCGCTGCGAAGGTCATTGATACAAAAACACTGCCAAATGCAGAAAATTATTGTTGGCATGGGGGAGATTTTAAGGTTCCCAAGGTTCTTGCTGAATTTGTAGTTCAGATAGATTCAGAGTCGAAAATCAGATTAAATGAACGTGCTTATGAAATCAAAAGAGTCGAAAAACAGGTTTTTTTAACCCAGTGCAGACTTATCCCTCCTACTAATAAAGTATTTATTGAAGGTTACATTCGAAAAAATATTGAATACGCAACAAAAACCTGTTCCAGGGGAGATGCCATAGCCGGCACCATTAGGGATACCACTGTTCATGTTCCATTCAAAGCTTATACAAAGGTTGATTTTAAAAATAAGCCCAATATTTCACCCAATCTGCCGCCGTCTGTTGCCAGATACTTTAATCCGAAAAAAATGGGTAAAAATTTTAAAGAAGCAGACAGAGCAAATATTGAGATTTTTAACGAGCCGGTTTACTGCGAACTTGAGTGGTCAGCAGTCTTTGATGCCGATATCGATGATAAGGGAACCCCTATATACGGTTTATTGAACGAAGAGGAATTCCAGGAGTTTACCGATAAATCCGTAGTTTATCTTTGCATGAAACTTCTTCAAAAACAACAGGTGGGCTTCGAGCATCCGCCAAAAGAAGAGCCAAAAAAAATCTGCTCAAAATGGAGTATGAGTCCGGATGATTTTCTCTCCGGAAAATAACTCTTATACCGATATGACAATAGCTTATTCATCGCCGTCCCATCACAACAGCTCCTGCAAATGCTGCATTGGGAATCTGATTCCTATTTGAATATAGAATGCAGGAAAACTGAAATCCAGGAAAATTTCCGGAGACAAATGCGTATGCGGTACTGCCATTTATCTTCCGGAACCCTCTCTAAAAAGGCATAAGTAGTTTGCAAGCCGTTGCATTACTATGCCTTTTTTCTTCTGCACCAACAACATCATTAAAATCCTATGACGTTTCCTTTAAAGTATTACATCAACGTGCTGTTATCTCAATAGCCCTTAGGTATTCCAGCCCTTTTTTGGCCAATTCTTCCGGAGTATCCGCAAATTTCCGGTTCAAATACGTCAAGGAACAAGTCTCCTCAAGGGTTCTTGGATTAAATGTTTCGATACAAGCCAACCCATTATAATTAATTTTATCTAACGCCTTATATACCTCAACCCACGGTACATGTCCCATTCCCGGTGCTCCCCTGTTGCTGTCCGCAAAGTGAAGATATGCCAGCTTGTCTTTGCATTTTTCAATAGCCTCAGGTATATCGGCCTCTTCAATATTCATATGAAATGTATCCAAATGTACCTTCACATTTGCAAAGCCGACCATTTTCAAATAATCCAATGCCTGTCCGGCCGTATTAATCAAATGACTTTCAAATCTTTTTACCGCTTCAATGGCAATGGTAATTCCATACCGTGAAGCGTATGCGGCCACTTCCTGCATATATTGAGCAGACCATTTCAATTCGTCCTGCGTACGCGGTTTTCCGGTATGGTAGCCCGATGCCGCATAATTAACACCACCGGTAATTTTTGCTTCCAGCCCGGCCGTTATATCTATCAGCCGCTTCATATAGTCCAAAGCCTTAAGCCGGATATTTTTATCCGGTGAAATCGGATTGCATTCCAGCGGCATAGCGGTAGAGGTTACCACCTCCAGGCCGCACTCCTTCACAATTCTTGCAGCCTTGGCTGTTGGAAATACGTTGGGATCATTAATGGAGAAATCAATTACTTCCGCTCCTAATTCCTTTATTTTTTTTATACAATACAAATGCTGCTCCGTAAAAGTCCTTGCCCATAGCCATGTATCCAGTCCTATTTTGATCATATTTTTATATTTCCTATCCCTTACTCAAGATTATTATGATTTCTATACATTTCCTCAATGGTAACCGATTTTTTATCCATCAGCATCAATACCAAAGCATCAAATAATATCCCCAGCGACTGCTCAAATAACGTACCCATCGGTTGAATAGATGCACCTGATTTTGATGCTTTATCAGGTGCCGGTATTACAACAACCACATCACTGAATACTCCGATACTGGATTTTTTCTGTGTGGTAACCAATATTACCTTTGCTCCAAGCTCACTGGCCCGTTTTGCATGTTCAATTAAGCCTGGCGTTTCTCCGGAGCCGCTTCCAATAATAAGAACATCCCTGTTGGTAATTGCAGTTGTCGTACAGCCGGACACAATTAACGCATTTAATCCCATTTGGGAAAGACGCATGGCAAAGGAATTTACAACAAGTCCGCTTTTTCCAAAGCCATCACAATATACATTTCTTGCCATTACAATGTAATCCGTTATATCATCCATTCCCTGATCTTTGATGCTCGAAATGCTTTTTACGAGTTCTTTTAATATCGCGTCTGTGTATTCATGAAAGCTCATAGTAATTATTTACTCCCGCTTTTTACTTTAATAAATGGGACCGCCATTCCGGATTGCTTAATAAAATCAATATAAACTGCCAAAAGAATGACAATTCCCTGAACAATATACTGCCAGGAAGAATCAATTCCCAATAGATTCATACCGTTTTTTAATACACCAATGACAATCGCTCCGATTACCGTTCCTGAAATAATTCCTTTTCCACCGCTCATACTGGTTCCGCCCAGTACAACTGCCGCAATCGCGTCCATTTCCGCACCGTCGCCCAAAATCATAGTTGCGGTAAATGTCCTTCCAA
>CAMJWQ010000283.1 GCA_946409475.1 uncultured Lachnospiraceae bacterium | reverse complement strand
CGGTAATTCATGAAGTGCAGATCACAGGTAGCAAAATCGCATTTTGTACTGTGGGAGTATTGGCAAGTCTCGTATTTCAGGGAGTATTTTACGGAAAGGGACTTGCCTTATCCCATGAAGCTGCCTATGGGACATTAATGAATTTAAGAATATCCTTGCAGGAAAAGCTGGAAAAACAGCCGCTTGGAGTGATTCAAAGCAAGGGTGTAGGGCTTCTGAAAAAAATGTTTGTAGATGATATAGATAATCTGGAGCTGCTGCTGGCTCACGGTATTCCGGAGGGTCTGTCTAATGTAATGGGCGTATTCGTTATTTATGTTGCAATTTTTCTGATTGACTGGAAGCTCGCACTTATGACCTTAGGGTCTCTTCCCCTTGGGATTCTATCCATGATGGTTATGTATATCATCGGTAAGCAAAGAATGGAGGATTATTATAGGTCAGCTCAGGTTATGAATAATACGATTATTGAATATATCAATGGAATGGAGGTTGTTAAGGTTTTCAATAAAGGAGGAGAATCCTACGAAAAATATAAAACTGCCGTGATGAATTATCGGGATTTCACCCTGAAATGGTTTCGTGCATGCTGGCCATGGATGGCAGGCTATGGAGTACTGATTCCATGTACGCTTCTGATAACATTACCGCTTGGGTCTTATTTTGTATTTATGGGATATTCTAATCTGGCGGATTTTATACTCGTGTTGTGTCTTGCGCTTAGTATGGGGATTCCTCTTTTAAGAACCATGTCATTTATATCTTTAGCTCCGCAGATACGCTATAAAATTATTTCCCTGGAGGGTATTTTAGAGCATGAAAATTTAAATGCCGGAACAGAAGAATTCAAAGGAACGGATTATAATGTGGAATTTTCTAATGTTACCTTTGGATATGGAGATACAGAGGCTGTGCGTGGCGTGAATTTGTGCATGAAAGAAAATACTATGACTGCTCTCGTGGGAGAGTCCGGATCAGGAAAAAGTACCTTAGCGAAATTATTGATACATTATTACGATGTAAAGAATGGAACAATTCGAATCGGAGGTCAGGATATATGCCGAATGAGTTTAAAGGCTTTAAACGATTTAGTTTCCTATGTATCCCAGGATAATTTCCTATTTAATATCAGTCTGATGGAAAATATCAGAATCGGAAAACCAAATGCAACAGATAAGGAAGTAATGGAAGCAGCGAAAAAAGCCCAGTGTATGGAATTTATAAGCACATTGCCACATGGATTTGATACATTAGCAGGCGACTGTGGTAATCAATTATCCGGCGGAGAAAAACAAAGGATTACCTTAGCAAGAGCAATTTTAAAAGACGCTCCCATTGTGGTATTAGATGAGGCAACTGCGTTTTCTGATCCGGAGAATGAAGAAAAGATGGAGGCTGTCATAACTAAACTGGTACAAAATAAAACACTTCTTATTATTGCACACAGGCTTCAATCGGTCATTCGTGCCGGTCAGATATGCGTGATGGATAAGGGACGCTTATCCGCAGCCGGGACACATCAGGAATTGTTAAATGGCAGTGAAGCCTATCAAAGGCTATGGTATGCCAATCAAAAAAGTACGGATTGGAAACTGGGGAAGGAGGACGCTTAAATGATAAAAGCGATGCTGTCAAGAATTATAAAATTATCAGGAAAATATAAAGCGCGTATAAAGGCTGCCTTTTTATTTTCTGTACTGGAAGCGCTTCTTGCAAAAATGCCGGTTGTTTATGCTTTTATGATACTAAGTAAGTTTTATGATAAAAGTATAGAAGCAAAGGATTGCATATTTGTAGGAGTCGCTATGATAGCTACGGTCATACTACAGATGGTCTTTCACCATATCAGTGACAGATTGCAAAGCGGAGCCGGATATCTGCTTTTTGCAGATAAAAGAATGGAGTTTGGAGAGCATTTAAGAAAGCTGCCTATGGGATATTTTACAGAAGGCAATATTGGAAAAATTAGTTCCGTACTTGCTACCGATATGCTTTTTATTGAAGAAAATATCATGATGAAGCTTGCCAATATCCTGACCTATCTTTTCTCAGCGGTTATTTTGATCCTGTTTATGTTCTTTTTAAATATTAAATTAGGCCTTATTGCACTTGTAACAAGTGGAGTTGCGTATTTTGTGGCAAGCAGGATGAACCGTGTTTCTTCAGAGGAAGCGGATATCAGACAGGAACAGAGTGAGGAACTGACAGAAGCCGTATTGGCTTTTGTAGAGGGAATCGCTGTGATAAAAAGCTATAACCTGCTAGGAGAAAAATCAAAAGAATTAAGTGGAAATTTCAAAAAATCCAGAGATAAGAATATTACCTTTGAGGAAAGAATTGCCCCATGGATGCTTTTACTTAGCGGTATTTATGCAGTTGGAATCGCAGGAATTTTTGGAACTTCAGTATGGCTTTATACCAATGGAAGTTTTACACTTCCTTATCTTTTGGGAGTTTTGTTATTCGTTTTTGAAATGTTTAATCCACTCAAAGCCCTGTTTCAGGAATCAGCAAGCTTAAGTATCATGAACAGCTGTCTGGATAGAATGGAAGAGGTACTTTTGGAACCTGAACTGTCAGATTTGGGAAAGCAGAAATTAGCAGATGATAATAAGAGCAAAGAAAAAGTACGATTTGATCAGGTGGGCTTTTCCTATGGCGGGAAAAAAGTATTAAATCATATTAGTTTTACTTTACAGAAAAATACAATGACAGCTATCGTTGGACCAAGCGGATCGGGTAAAACTACGATAGCCAACCTGCTGGCAAGATTTTGGGATATTAAAGAAGGAGCTATTTATCTGCAGGGAACCGATATCAGGAAGATTCCGATAGAAACGCTAATGAACCAGATCAGCATGGTATTTCAAAGGGTATATCTTTTTGAGGATACCATTTATAACAATATCTTAATGGGAAGAACCGGAGCAACGGAAGCGGAAGTATATGAAGCCGCAAAAAAGGCTCGCTGTTATGATTTTATCATGAATTTACCGGAAGGCTTTAAAACCCTTGTGGGAGAAGGTGGTGCAACCTTATCAGGAGGGGAAAAGCAAAGGATATCCATTGCACGCTCCATTTTAAAAGATGCCCCTATTGTTATTTTGGATGAAGCGACTGCAAGCATTGACAGCGATAATGAAAGCTATATACAGGAAGCAATCAATGAACTTGTAAAGGGAAAAACGCTTCTTGTTATTGCACACAGACTACATACCATAAAAAATTCGGATCAGATTTTAGTTGTTGAGAATGGAGAGATTGCAGAAAGAGGAACACATAGGGAGCTGATAGAACAGGGAAATACCTATGCTTCCTTTATAAAAAAATTGAATCGGAAGGCGAACTGGAGTCTATAATACAATACTTCTGATTTTTCTATGACTGCTTGACATATGTAATGTTAAGCGTATAGTTAACGATAAGCGGTTAGTTTATTCTAACTGCTGCAATTAAGTTTATTAGGAGGAGGATTGTATATGTCTATAAAATTGAATGGGGTTATGGAAACTCTGCTAATCACGCTTTATGTTAGGGCAAAGGATGCAATGAGCAGCACTCCCGTAATCAACGATAAAAAAGCTGCTGAAATGATTAAAAAAATTGACTACGATTTTGAAAAATTTGATAGTGTGTGATGTCCTATTATGGTGTTTTGGCAAGAGCAAAAGTTATGGATGAACAGGCAAGAAAATTTATCAGTAAAAATCCAGACTGCATTATTGTTTCGGTAGGCTGTGGTCTCGACACCCGATTTTCAAGGGTGGATAATGGTAAAATACAGTGGTATAATCTGGATTTTCCAGAAGTCATTGCTCAGAGGAAGCTGTTTTTTGAAACTCATAACCGTGTAAAAAACATTGCAAAATCAGCTTTAGACCCTACATGGCCACAAGATATAGAAATAAACGGGAAAAAATTATTAATTATTTCAGAAGGCATGCTAATGTATCTGAAAGAAAGTGATATTAGGGAGTTTCTTCAGATACTGACAAATGGCTTTGACAGTTTTGAGGCACAGTTTGACTTGCTTTATAAAGGACTAGTCAACAAGGCAAGTATGCATGACACGTTAAAAAAGACAAATGCACAATTTAGCTGGGGCGTAAAAGACGGTAGTGAAGTTGTTAATCTTTGCCCAGTTATGCAACAAAAAGACCTGATTAATTTTACTGATGCATTAAAGTACCTGCTTCCTGGTGCAAAAAAGTTGCTGACACCTCTTATGTATATTACTAATAACAGACTCGGTATCTATACTTATGAGAAGGCGCATAACGACTAGCTTTATCTCTTTATACTATTGGTTGTTGCTAAGACCGTACTTCCAGACGACCTTTTAAGTATTAAATAGTTCTGCTAATTTATCAGCATTATTAATGCATATATAATCTGTACTTTATACTGAAACTAACAATGTGGCAATTTGTGTCAGATAGTCTTTACTGTCTGGCATTTTTTATTCTTATTTAAATAGTAAAGGTTTACTTTTAACAAGGAAAAGTAATTTTTTATGTTTTATTAGCTGCATAATATGGGCTAATATTAGCTCTATTTTTATAAAAAGGTTACGAATTAATATTGTTTAGTCACGATTTTATAAAAAATATGTAGTAGAAGTGCAAAATATAT
>CAMJWQ010000282.1 GCA_946409475.1 uncultured Lachnospiraceae bacterium | reverse complement strand
TCTTTGGTGGCTTCTTCTGCTGCCGGTGCTTTTGCGCCATTTGCTGTCTCTGTTGCGGCCTTTTCACTGCAGCCGGCCAAAGCTGCTGCCATTAATATTGATAAAACACCGGATACCATTCTCTTTTTCATTGACATAACTCTTTCTCCTTTAGCATTTTTATAAAATCTAAATTTTCTAGTAAATCCAAATAAGGCGCCTCATTGCTAAATCCTTCAATAACCATTGGAATATCTGACTTTTCCAGCAAGGGTATGATCGCTGAAAAATTAAAATCCCCCCTTTTCAGCGGTGTATGAAGCTTATTTCCCATTTTGTTGCTGATATGCAATTTTGAAATACGGGGAATACGCTTCAGATAAGCAAAGAATTCCGCCGTGTCCGTACAATGGGCAATATCCAGTGTATATGATAATTTGTCATATAAATCCCTTGTTACCTCGTAAAGGGATTGAGCTGATGTAATCAGCTCCTTCGGTATCTTTTCCAGGATTTCAAGGGAAAGCTCAATTTCCATCTCACAGCTATACCGGTACAATTCTTTAATACCCTGGTAGGCAAGCTCCAGATGAAAGGGCCTCAGACCGCATATGGTTTCCCTCGGCGGGTGAACGGTTACCGATTTTGCACGGATCTGCTTTGCCAGACGTATGGATTTTTTGATTTCTTCTATGGATGCCCTGCGAATGCCTTCATTTATAGAAGCAAAATTCAAATCCCAGCTCTTGCTGTGTATTGTCGTGTTTAAATGATACTCGTTTGTTAATGAAATATACTCCTCCATGCAATACTGATTATACTCAACCTGCTGTGCCCATAATTCAATGCCTCCTAACCCATACTTATATGCGGTTTTTACTATCTCTTCTAAAGAACTGTTCCACATATAAGTAGAAGAAAAATAGATTTGCTTCATCTGATTTGCCTCCTTTAAGACATGCTTATTTTAAAAGGAGGAGGTTAAATCTAAGGTATAAAAAGATAAAGTTTATGTAAATTTTTTTGTATTTATTATTTTATGAAAATAATATTGCATAAGTGAAAATTTAAATTATAATAGATAATAAAAAGGCAAAATAAAGGAGAAAACTATGCTGGACCTGAGTGTTTTTAAGCAGACCAAGCTGTCCGCCAGTGATAAGCTTATACTAGAATACTTATTATGCAATTATGATACGGCCTCAATGGAAACCGCTACGGATATTGCGGATAAGATTGGCATTAGTTATGCAACCATCAGCCGATTTTGGAATAAAATAGGCTTTCGTAACATGAAGGAATTCAAAAAAGCACTGATACAAAGCAAAGATACCACACCTGTCTCTAAAATAAAAAATACCTTAGCCAGGCTTCATGACGAAGATGCCACCATCTCTGAAATTATTTCGCGCAATATTGCAACCATTCATAAAACCCTTGATTTTTTGTCACCGGCCGAAATCGACAGCGCCGCCGCCTTAATGATTGAAGCGGCAAAGCTCTATGTCTTCGCACCGGATGCTTCCCTGGGCATTGCCGATATTCTTCGTTACCGCTTAAGAAGATTTGGAATAGAATTGATTTTGATAGAGGGAGGTTCGTCCGTTTACGAATATTTACTAAATATAGCAAAGAAGGATGTGGTCTTGATTTTCAGCTATAGCCGTGTTATCTCAGAGGTTTCTATCTTACTTGAGCACCAAAAAGAAGCAGGCTATGGAACCATACTCTTTACGGACATGCTTACAAATGGCTTATCCTGCAATCCAAGCTCCACCATATATTGCTACAGAGGCGAACCCACGGAATATCATTCCATGGTAGCCGCCCTGTCCGTCATAGATTGTCTCGTACTGAAAATTGCAATGAAAAAAGAAAATTCTATCGATTGCATTGACCGTTTAAATAAAATACGTACCCAATACAGCGAGTATATAAAGCGTTAGGAAGCAAACGGTATATGAGCATTAACTAAGGTCTAAGGTCTTAGCTTAGAGGCAGCTTAGATGTACGAAAACCGGGTCTCAGCTTTGTTGACATTCATAGAAAGTTGTGATATTATCATTTGAAAATTGAAAATACTCGTGAGGGAGTAGTTGGCGCACATGGTGTGTGACAAGTCAACATGCTGACCGATTACGGTCTGGCTTGTCTTAAATAACGAGACTCATGTATAACTTTGATGGCTATGCACAATCCCGCAGGTAAATTTATCCTTAGCTCAGGTATGCCGTAAAGGTTATACCTGAGTCTTTTCATTTTGTAAATCTTACTATATGAAAGGATACAAAATGAATTTATTAGAACTAACCCTAATTGCCATCGGATTATCCATGGATGCCTTTGCCGTGGCTGTCTGCACCGGATTATCCCTGCAGCGGAGAAGTATAAAAAAGGCCCTGACCGTCGGACTGTATTTTGGTATATTTCAGGCCATTATGCCGCTGGCAGGCTACTTTCTCGGCTCTCAGTTCTCAGATGAAATTGCTGAATTTGACCATTGGATTGCATTTATACTTCTCTCATTTATCGGTGGAAGAATGTTAAAAGAAAGTTTTATAAAGGAAGACAGAAATTGTACCGAAAGGCAGGAAATATCTTTAGGCCTCAGAACGATGCTGCCTTTGGCACTTGCCACAAGCATTGATGCGCTTGCCGTAGGCATATCCTTCGCTTTTCTAAATGTTCGTATTATACCTGCAGCTTCCTTAATCGGCCTTATCACACTGCTGCTTTCCCTGCTTGGCGTAAAAATAGGAAATGCTTTTGGCGTAAGGTTCAAGCAAAAAGCAGAACTTGCAGGAGGCCTTATCCTCATACTGACAGGCTTTAAAATTATTCTGGAGCACACAGGAATACTTACCTGTATTGGGAGGATAGCTTATGAACTTTAAAGAGCGGGCCAAAAAACTAAAAACCGATATCCCTGCAGTGTTTATCGCAATGAAAAAGAAAGAAACCCCAATTGGGGCAAAGCTAATGGCAGGATTAACAGTTGTGTATGCGCTGTCACCTATTGATCTGATTCCTGATTTTATTCCGGTGCTGGGCTGCTTAGATGATATTATCCTGTTACCGGCACTGGTGGCACTCACCATAAGAATGGTGCCCTCGGATGTTTTTGACGAATGCCGTCAGGAAGCGGAGGGACTTTGGGCAGGCGGCAGGCCAAAAAAATGGTATTACGCATTACCCATAGTGTCGGTATGGCTGCTGATCCTGCTTTTGATTGTTAAGGCAATATATTTTTAGATTACAGGCTTTTATTTCCCAAGACGCAATTTTTCTCATATGCCGCTTTTTTATTGCCCGGCTCAGGCGGGTTAATGCCAGGCACAAAGCCTCCCGGACAAAAAGTCCACCACCGCAAACAATGCAAAGCCGACAACGGAAATCACGATAATACCGCTGTACATACCGATATAATCAATGCGCGACCAGGCATCAACAATATAATATCCCATTCCATATCTCGTTCCATAGCCCTCCACAAAAAACAGAACCGAAACCGCCGTTCCGAGAGAAACACGCAGGCCGGTCAACAGCTCCGGTAAAATCGCAGGCAGTGTAATATGCCAAATGATCTGGCTTTTGGAGGCTCCGGCGCTGACCGTTACCAGATACAGCGAAGGATCAATATTCCGAACGCTGTCCCGAACCGCGACAATCACCTGGAATACAATAATCAGAAAGATAATGGCAATTTTAGAGCCGTCCCGCATTCCCCATAAAAGCATGGCAATGGGAAGTAATGCGGTTTTGGGAATCGGATAACTGAAATAAACAAGAGGGTACAGGATTTTGTTGGCGCCCTTTGAATAGGCCATAAGCATTCCCGCCGGAATACCGGCCAAAAGAGAAAGACCCAGACCAAGACCGATTCTTTTCAGACTATACAGAATGTGTATCAGAATATCGTTCGCAAATACGGTGCCGAAATTCTGATATACCGTTATGGGATTGGGAATTACGGTTGTACGTACTGTCAGATATCCGATATACCAGATCAGATTAATAAGCAAAAATCCCTCTAAAAAGAGACGGAGCCGGCTCAGCAGCTTTTTCATGACGGTTCCCTCCTGTCAACAGGCCGCAGCAATCCGTGCAGCCTTCCCTTAGCTTGAGCAAAATCCCCGCCGTCAGGTTCCAGCTGCCCGAAATAGGGGTTTTCCATCCGTTCCAGCAGCCTCCCCTTTTCTTTATCAAGCACTGCAATTTCATTACCGAGATACAGGGCTTCTTCCATGCTATGGGTAACCAATATGGCTGTCGGCCGTTTCTGTTTCCAGATTTTCAGGAAAAGCTCCCATGCATCGGAGCGGGTAATGGCATCCAGAGAAGAAAAAGGCTCATCCATCAAAAGGAGGTCGGGCTCCTGTAAAAATGCCCGGGCAAGCGCTGCCCGCTGTACCTGACCCCCGCTGAGTTCACGGGGATAGCGTTCCAGTAAGGAATCCACTTTCAAAGAGCGGCATATTTCCTCCAGTTCGGTACGTTTTTTATGATCAGTCTGCAAACCGCGCAGCCTGAGGGGCAGCAGGCAGTTTTGACGGAGGGTTTTCCAGGGAAGTAAACCGCAATTCTGAGGTATAACCGCAATTTTATGAGTTTTGGGATTCAACGGCATAGCGGCGCCGTCAATAACAGCATTCAC
>CAMJWQ010000281.1 GCA_946409475.1 uncultured Lachnospiraceae bacterium | reverse complement strand
GTTAATATATGGTTTCTTTTTTGCTTTATAGAATATTTTATGCGCATTTTTTTTTGGCAAGCGGTAACAATAGCAAAAAGGAGGTTTTTATCATGTATTCAAAGCTGGAAATTATAGATGTATATGCAAGAGAAATACTGGACTCCAGAGGAAATCCCACTGTTGAAGTAGAGGTTACCGTGGAAGGAAATGTGACGGGAAGGGCGGCTGTCCCCTCGGGTGCCTCAACAGGTAAATTTGAAGCCGTAGAGCTTCGGGACGGAGAGAAACGTTACTTTGGACTGGGGGTACAAAAGGCCGTCAAAAATGTGAATACAAAGCTGGCTAATGCCATATTAGGAGAAAATGCCCTGGAACAGGAATATATTGACCATTTGCTGATAACGGAAGACGGAACTGAAAATAAAAGTAATATCGGTGCCAATGCCACTCTGGGAGTCTCCATGGCAGTGGCCAGAGCCGCAGCTGCGGCTCTGGATATGCCATTATACCAATATTTGGGTGGTGTACATGCAAAACGAATGCCTGTTCCCATGATGAACATCTTAAACGGAGGAAAGCATGCAGATAACACGGTAGACCTGCAGGAATTTATGATCATGCCTGTAAAAGCAGATTCCTTTGCTGATGGTCTGCGTATTTGCTCGGAAATCTACCATTACTTAAAGAAAATCATCAAGGAGAGAGGCTTGAGTACGGGTGTGGGCGATGAAGGGGGGTTTGCACCGGATTTAAAGGATTCCAGGGAGGTACTCGGATTGATTGTGGAGGCAGTAAAAGTAAGCGGTTATAAACCCGGTGAAGAAATTAAAATTGCAATTGATGCGGCAGCCAGCGAATTATATAATGAGGAAACGGGGATGTATGAATTCCCGGGAGAAAGTAAAATGATGGGGGAAAAAGTAGTACGTAATTCCCATGATATGATTCATTATTATGAAGACTTAGTATCCGGATTTCCCATTATTTCCATTGAAGACGGACTATTTGAAGATGACTGGGATGGCTGGAAGGCTCTCACCCAAAAGCTTGGTGATAAAATACAGCTGGTTGGGGATGACTTATTTGTTACCAATACGAAACGCCTGGATTGCGGAATTAAATTAAGGGTGGGAAATGCCATTCTTATTAAGGTTAACCAAATAGGAAGCCTGTCGGAAACCTTTGAGGCAATAGAATTGGCACAGATGAATGGCTATAAGGCAGTCATTTCCCATCGCTCCGGTGAGACGGAAGATACTATTATAGCAGATATAGCGGTAGCCGCCAATGCGGGGCAGATAAAAACAGGGGCACCCTGCAGGTCGGACAGAACGGCTAAGTACAACCAGCTATTAAGAATTGAGGAGGAGCTGGGAGAAATAGCAGAATATAAGGATCCTTTTAATAAAGTGTAAAAGAGGCTTGCTGTGCTTAATCAGGTGTTTAATTATGGTTGAAAGTAACAAATATGTGTTGAAATATTATGTTTCCTATGATAAACTTTAATTGTTTGCATTAGGAGGTGTAATAAATGGGAATTTTAAGATTGCTATTAACGATAGTATTTATCATTGTTTGCATAACCATTACAATAATAGTATTACTTCAGGAGGGTAAATCAGCCGGATTAGGAGCCATAGGTGGTATGGCTGAGAGCTATTGGGGTAAAAATAAGGGCCGTTCCATGGAAGGAAAATTATTAAAGATAACAAGAATTTTAGGTATTGCATTTATTGTATTAGCTGCAATATTAAATATCAATAAATTCTAACTGGGAAAACACTCTTGTTATAGAGTGTTTTTTTGCTCTATGGGAAAAATACGTGCCTATAAAATAGCCTTGAGGTGATGAAATGGACCGAAATTTAATAGATAAAAGAAAAGAAACAATAAGTAATCTCATAGCTGACGAGCATTATGTCCCTATGAAGCGAAAAGAAATAGCGGTATTATTAAATCTTGCAAAGGATGAAAGAGAAGATTTAAATATTATAATTGAAATGTTAATACAGGAGGGCAGAGTAGAGGAAACAAAACGGGGGAAATTGAAAAAACCGGAAGAAAAAATTTTGACGGGAACCTTTGAGGGGCATCTGAAGGGATTCGGCTTTGTTGCGGCAGAAGGCTTGGAGGAAGATTTTTTCATTTCCGAGGGAGATCGTAAGGGAGCTCTTCATAAAGATACCGTGCAGATAAGCTTACTGAAGAATTCAGGCGGAAAACGAAAAGAAGCAAAAATTATAAAAATAATTTCCCGTGGCACGAAGGAAATCATCGGCACTTATCAAAAAAGCAAAAATTACGGTTTTGTAATCAGTGATAATACGAAATTTGATAAGGATATTTTTGTACCTAATGAGCGGTCCAAGGGAGCCGTTACCGGTTCGAAAGTAGTAGTGGAAATTACGGATTATGGAAACCAGAACAAAAATCCGGAGGGTAAAGTAACAGAGATCTTAGGTCATATTAATGACCCGGGGGTGGATATATTAGCGATTGTGAAAAGCTATGATATGCCTCTTGCTTTTCCTGACGAAGTGATGCATTTTGTGGAACGGGTGCCGGACCAAATCAGTGACAGGGACAGAAAAGGCAGGCTGGATTTGAGAGACACCGCTATGGTTACCATAGACGGAGAAGATGCTAAGGATCTGGATGATGCCGTTAGTATTAAAAAACAGGGAGAAAATTACCAATTAGGAGTTCATATTGCCGATGTTACCCATTATGTCACGGAAGGAAATGTCCTGGATAAGGAAGCACTAAAAAGAGGAACCAGCGTATATCTTGTGGACAGGGTTATACCTATGCTCCCTCACAGATTATCAAATGGAATCTGCTCCTTAAATGCCGGTGTGGACCGTTTAGCCCTAAGCTGTCTTATGACCATTAATCAAAAAGGTGAGGTTATAGATTATAAAATTGCTGAAACCGTTATTTGTGTCGATCGTAGAATGAGTTATACGGAAGTGAAGAAAATACTGGAAGACAAGGACCGGGATACCATTGCCAAATATGAAGATTTGGTACCTATGTTTCAACGAATGAAGGAACTGGCTGATATCCTGAGGGAGAGAAGAAGAATAAGGGGCTCCATAGATTTTGATTTCCCGGAATCCAAAATCATACTGGATGCAAAGGGAGTACCTATTGATGTTAAGCCCTATGAACGTAATACTGCCACTAAAATCATAGAAGATTTTATGCTCATTGCTAATGAAACCGTTGCCCAGCATTTTTTTTGGCAGGAGATTCCTTTTGTATACCGTACCCATGAGATACCGGATAATGATAAAATAAAAAAGCTTTCCCTGTTTATCAATAATTTTGGCTATACGTTAAAAGTTTCACAGGAGGAAGTCCACCCGAAGGAATTACAAAAGCTTCTGCAAAAAATAGAGAATACAAGTGAAGAAGCATTAATAAGCAGATTGACCCTGCGTTCTATGAAACAGGCAAAATACGAAACGGTGAGTACCGGTCATTTTGGCCTGGCAACCTCTTATTACTGTCATTTTACCTCACCTATCAGGAGATATCCGGATTTACAGATACACCGTATTATAAAAGAGAGCCTGCACGGAGGCTTGACGGAAAAGCGACTGCATCACTATCATAAAATTTTACCGTCGGTGGCGAAGCATTCCAGTGAAACGGAACGCAGGGCAGACGAGGCGGAAAGAGAGACCGACAAATTAAAAAAAGTTGAGTATATGGAAAAACGTATCAATGAGGTGTTTGACGGGGTTATTTCCAGTATCACCAACTGGGGCTTATATGTAGAGCTGCCTAATACGATTGAAGGAATGGTTCATGTGACGGCCTTAGAGGGTGACTATTATTATTATGAGGAAAGCAGCTACGAAATGGTGGGGGAGCATACCAATAAGCGCTATAAGCTGGGACAAAAAGTCAGGATACGGGTGGCAGGTACAAATCGTATCAACCGCACCATAGATTTTAAAATTGTATCAGAAGAGGAGGATTTAGAGTTTGGGGAAGGAGAATTTTAAACTCATTGCCAATAATAAAAAGGCGAGGTTTGATTATTTTATAGAAGACACCTATGAAGCCGGTATTTCTTTACATGGTACGGAAGTAAAGTCTATGCGCATGGGTAAGTGCAGTATAAAAGAATCCTTTATCCGTATTGAAAACGGAGAAGTATATATTTACGGCATGCATATCAGCCCTTATGAGAAAGGGAATATTTTTAATAAAGATCCTTTGCGGATTAAAAAATTACTTTTGCATAAGTATGAAATAAATAAGCTATCCGGGAAAACAACGGTTCAGGGTTATACCATAGTACCCTTGCAGGTGTATTTAAAGGGAAGCCTGGTAAAAGTACAAATCGGCTTGGCAAAAGGTAAGAAAATTTACGATAAAAGGCAGGATATTGCGAAAAAGGATCAAAGAAGAGAAGCGGAAAAGGATTTTAAAGTAAAGAATTTATAGGAATTAAAAATCCCCAAACACTATAATATAGTGCTCGGGGATGTCGGCATAAATTAATCGGAAGCGGGTGTAACAAATGGACCTGAGGGGAATTGAACCCCTGTCCGAAAGTTCTTTCATTGAAACTTCTTCCATCACAGTCCTTATTTTTACATTCCCTCCGCAAAACGCCTAAGGACAGGCTGTCTGCTTTAGTAGCTTCATAAATTCTTTTACTTTCTCAAAGCTTTGAAAGCAAAGTGCCTCGCAAGTTCGATGCCGGATTCTTAAACAGCGAGTGATTTAAGGCCGACAGCTGCCACTAGGC
>CAMJWQ010000280.1 GCA_946409475.1 uncultured Lachnospiraceae bacterium | reverse complement strand
AAATGATAATACATAATAAAACAATAACAATTATTTCCCGGCTTTTAAAAAATAAACCCAGCAAAGCCGTTAAATAAATTATCATCGTTAAAGACACCAGTCTTAATGCAACCGCCGTTTTTTTTGTTTCATTTTCATTTTTCACATCTTTATTTATAAAGTTCATCAATAAGTTCATACATTTGTATATCATACTCCATATTCCCCCACAAAGATAAATGACAAACCAATTACAGATAAGCCTGCCAAATCTCGTTACCCGCATAGAACAAAGTGGGCAACTCCGCTCCAGCTCCCCATAAGATAATAAAACAGCTCTTCAAAACAATTGATTAATCAATAGTTTAGATAGAGCTGTTAATTACACTAATTAGCCTTTAACATGTATCCAACATCTACCATTCCCCAACCCTGTTGGTTTTTTGGAAGTTTTACCTGTCTGGCGGATTTTAATAATTTTAATTTTACATCAATATTTTGTAAATCAGGATATTTTGATAAATAAAGAGCAATTGCACCTGAAACTATTGGTGTTGCCATTGAAGTACCGCTCTTTGCCGTATAATATCTGGCAAATCTCTTATTTTTGCCATATTCATAATTGCAGGAATATATCTGTGTACCGGGGGCCACTACCTCAGGTTTACATACACAGGAACTAGTGGGGCCTCTTCCTGAATAATATTCTCTTTTTGAAGCTCTTCCCGCAATATAAATATCATCGTCATAAGCTCCGACAGTAATAACTTTTCTACTGATTCCGGGACAACCGATGGACCCCGGATTAGGACCATTATTTCCGGCAGCAACTACAACGACCAATCCATTATCCCAAGCCTTATCAACTGCTTTTACCAAAGAAGAATCCTCTTCGGATTCAACTTCCTTCGTAGTTCCTACCGATATATTTAAGATACGTATCTTATATCTTTTCATGTTATTTATAACCCAGTCGATTCCCTCAATTACATCATCGCTGTTTCCATCACCTCTATGATCCAATACTTTTCCGACAACTAAATGGCAGCGCGGAGCCACGCCCATATATTTTCCATTTGAACTTTTCCCGTTTCCCCCAATAATTCCACAGATATGGGTGCCATGCCCATTATCATCGTAATAATGATCTTTACCGTTAACAAAGTCCTTAAAACCTACTATTTTATCCGCCATATCCGGATGATCCGAAATACCCGTATCTAATACGGCAACTCCAATACCCTGTCCATATATATTTTGATTATAAGCATAATCACATCCTATAACTTTTCTGACACGATCCAATTGTTATATTCCTTTTAGCAGTCTTTTTTATCAAAATATGTTAAAAAATCAATAACGTTACTGGATAATATCTAAAACAAATTACAATAAATTTGGCCATTTCCTTTATGTATACATTTTAATATTCAGGACTGTTCCGCTGCCAGTAATGGTGCGTGGTTATCATTACTTACCGCACTCATAGTACATTTACCGTCAAATACGGCATTTTCATCAATTACTAATTTTTTTGTTTCCACATTTCCTAGCACACTGCCCGTTGAAGTGATTTCCGTTTTATCCTTCGAAAAGATATCCCCCTCCACAGTTCCGGCAATCAATACATTTTCTGCCGTAATATTGCCTTTTATTTCACCTGCATCACCAACGATAATATTGCTTTTTGAAATTATCTCTCCCTTAATCTTACCGTTGATTCGTGTTGCTTCGTTAAATCTGCAAACACCCTCAATCTCAGCCTGTCCACTAATGACTGTGGCAATTTTATCCATATGGGCATTGTTATTCTTTCCTGATTTTTGTAACATGTCAAACCTCCTTTATTCTGTTACATTGATTTTACTGTTTATCCTGAAATTTGAAGCAAGGCTTCAGGATCTATATACTGCCCCTGATAGAGTACCTGAAATTCCAGCTGTAAAGCAGCATCCGGAGAACTTTCCACAGAACCGATACCGGTACCTTTCGTTACCACATCACCGGCATTTACCAAAATCCTGCCGCTGAATATGTAAATGGAAATATATCCGTTCCCATGATCCATTTTTATTATCTTTTGCGCATCGCCATAATCTCCTGCTTCAGAAACGGTTCCGTTGGCAGACGCCATTACCTTTGCCTGTTCATAAGCTTCCAGACCAAAGCCCTGATGTATGTTTCCGGACTCATCTGCCGTTCCGAAGGAATAGAGTATTCTTGACATGGTATCAAGAGGAAAGCCTTTTGGTATGTATTCCATTTCAGCCTGTATTTTTTCGTCAGTCCTTTGGCTTATGGTTTTCTGATTAGCGGTCAAGATAACCAATTTATCTGAAAGATAAGATTCGGCAGCATCCATATATGCCAATTTACCATCCTCCGTAGATAAATCTTCGCCATTTAATAATGAAAATTCACTTTTTTGCAGCAAATCCATACCCAGGGCTTCTCTTAGCTCATTCTCCTTTTGAAACAATTTTTGATAGGTTTCTATCGTCTGCTCCATATATTGTTGTGTTTCATCCAGTCTGACGTTTAGCTTGTCCTGTTCTTCTTTAACCAGGGAATCCTGTGCCACGATTTCCTGCAACTTATCAACTTGTACTGCAGTTATCCATACGTATATTCCCGTTCCTAATAATATACATAGAAAAAACAAAATACCGGCTATCATAATACCGCTTTTCACCTGAAATTGGATAACCTTTTTTTGCGATTCCGGAATAAGCATAACGGAATATCTTGAGGTAAAAAGATTTTTAAATCTGCTGTTCTTTTTCTTCATGCTTTCCATCACCTTTAATTGTTAATACTTGGAATATAATTCAGTACAAAAAAATTTTACACCAAATTCCATTTATTTGCAATACAACATTTACTTTTAAATCTGATATCATGATTACTTTTCTTAAAAGCAATTTATGTCTTTTCGTCCTTTACTAATCCTGCCTGATAATTTCACATAAAGAGATATAGCTTTCCTCAAAGATGACAAAATATTCTTTCGCCTTTTCAAGCTTATTTTCTCTTAAATATTCCACAACCGTATTGAGCTTTTTATACAGGCCTTTTAAGGCTAAATTGGAAACAACTCCCTTTAAGGTATGAGCATAAAAAAAAGCCTCTTTTGTAAAACCCTGAAAGAGACTGTTTCTTAAATTAACAAAATTCTTGTCTTCCAGGAACTTTGCCAAAAATTTATAATACAAGCTCTCATTATTCAAAAACCGGTATAATGCCTCTTCAACATCCACTTCATTTTCCATTAATAATTTCTTATATGACTCTTTCACTTTCCTACCACCAAATCTATGTTGTATGAATTTGTAAATAATAGCAATATAATAGTATTTTTGTTATATATTGTCAATAGGATATTTTATTTTATTTATCAGAAAACGGAATATTATTTATTAAATTTTTAAATTTTAATTTCTGTCATATTAACAAACCATTCTTTTTCCTCTTCTGTTAATAAGGGGCTGATTTTTTCAAATACCAGCAAATGATAGGCATTAAGCCAATTTAATTCCTCCTGTGTTAACAGGGCAGCATTGATTGCTTCCCTGTCAATTGGCGCGTAGGTAATGGTTTCAAAATGCATAAACTGGCCATATTCGTTCCGCACTCCCTTTTTGCATAGTAATTCATTTTCAATCCGTATACCATACTCACCTTCCGTATAAATACCCGGTTCATTGGTGGTTATCATACCTTCCTCAAGCACGGCATCTTCCCTTCCTTTTACTGTTTTCCAGCGAAAGGAATTAGGTCCTTCATGCACATTCAGCATATAACCCACACCATGTCCCGTTCCGCACCTGTAATCCATATGGCTTTTCCATATGGCCTCTCTCGCCAATATATCAAGGTTCTTTCCCGTACAGCCATATAAAAAAACAGCATTTGACAGACGAAGCATTCCCTTTAATACCAGGGTATAATGCTCTTTTTCCTTACTGCCGGCCTCGCCTAAGCAAACCGTTCTGGTGATATCCGTAGTTCCTCCCATGTATTGACCTCCCGAATCAATCAGTAAAAGGCCCTGGGGTTTTAACTCCTTAGCGTTCTTTTCATCCGCCGAATAATGCATCATGGCCGCATTTTCTTTATATGCACAAATCGTCCTAAAGCTTGGCTCTATAAATCCCTTTTGCGCTCTTCTGAAATTTTCCAGCTGCCTTTGTACCGTATCTTCCGTAACAGGCACCCTGCCAATGCTATTTTTTAACCAGTACAGAAATTTTGTATAAGCCGCCCCGTCTTTAATATGGCATTCCTTTATATTCTGAATCTCCGTTGCATTTTTTACGGCTTTATATTTTTTTTCGGGATTTGTCATGTTAATGATTTTGTTACTGCGTTCCAATTCTTTATACAGATAATAATTTATGGCCTTACTGTCAAGCATTACGGTCTCGTTTTTTAACTGCTCCATATCCTCATAGAGAACCTGGTAGCTTTTTATAACGACATTTGCTTTCGCCAAGCCGGCTTTTATTTCATCGGATACCATATTTTCTCCCACATAAAGAACAGCATCCCTTTCCCTTATCAGCGCATAAGAAAAAAATACGGGATTATAAGGAATATCCTTTCCTCTTAACTGGAATAACCAGGCAATATCATCCAGGGAAGCTAAGATATGAACGGTACAGCCTTTCTTTTTCATATTTTCCCTGATCCGGCCTAATTTTTCCGTAACTGTGGAGCCGGATAAAGCTTCCGGCAACGGAAACACCGGATTATGTGTTCGTAACGGTCTGTCACTCCATATC
>CAMJWQ010000279.1 GCA_946409475.1 uncultured Lachnospiraceae bacterium | reverse complement strand
GTTCCCTAACTATGAAGTACGAGGCAGGATGTTCAAGGAATTTGTAAATAGGCTTAAGGAGTGATGGAATGGCTTCACGAAAAAGGAACAGAAACAGGGATGAAGTATATTGTGACTATAGTCTTTTGTTTCTGGTGATATTTTTATTAGGGTTTGGACTGGTGATGCTGTATAGTACCAGTTCCTATGAAGCACAAATCAAGTTTGGGTCATCAACTTTTTATCTAAGGAAGCAGGCCGTATCTACGGCATTAGGTATTGCGGTTATGATATTTTTCACTCTTATAGACTACCATTTCTGGGCAAAATTTGCAGTGGCGGGTTATTTTGTCAGCATTATTTTGATCCTTTTGGTCATGACACCCCTGGGCTATGAAGCGAATGGTGCCAGAAGATGGTTAAACCTGGGATTTTCCGTACAACCGGCGGAGGTTGCCAAGGTGGGCATGATAATATTTTTTTCCTATTTTATCTGTGTACTGGGAAAGAGAATGCAGCAGACAAAGGCCATGCTGCTTACCATAGTCATAGTGATACCTGTGGTTCTATTATTAATTTTTGTTACGAATAATTTAAGTACGGCTATTATCATTTTCGGGATCGTGATACTTATGATTTTTGTGGCAAGTCCCCAATATGCCAGATTTGTACTGCTGGGTTTATTGGGAGCCGGTTCCGTCGTAGTGGTTGTGTTAGCCATTGTCAAGGGAATTATTCCCGAGGATCTAAGCTTTCGCTTTGCCCGTATTAATGCCTGGCTGGATCCTGAAAGCTATGCGGTAGAACAGGGATTTCAAACACTGCAGGCTTTATATGCCATCGGTTCCGGTGGAATTTTCGGTAAGGGATTAGGGCAAAGCATGCAAAAACTGGGTTTTCTGCCGGAAGCGCAGAACGATATGATCTTTTCTATTATTTGTGAAGAATTAGGCTTATTCGGAGCTATATGCATCATTATCTTATTTTTACTGCTTTTATGGCGGTGCATGATAATAGCCAATAATGCACCGGATTTATTTGGAGCACTTATCGTTGTTGGTGTATTTGGGCATATTGCCATTCAGGTCATATTAAATATAGCCGTTGTTACCAATTCCATACCAAACACCGGTATTACGCTGCCGTTCATTAGCTATGGAGGCACTTCTGTTTTATTTTTACTTATGGAAATGGGGTTGGTCTTAAGTGTTTCCCGGAGGATTAAGCTGGAGATTAAATGATAAGGAAGTGCCGGTTTTCCGCTAAGGAACCAAATACATAAGAAAACATATAATAGAGTATAAGTGTCGTTTTTATTGACTTTAGGCATGAGAACGAAGCAGAGAAGGTGGATACTTGAATTCTATTGAAATAATTGGTGGAAATACCTTACATGGTGAAATTTCCATTCAGGGTTCTAAAAATGGGGTATTACCTATATTGGCCGGCAGTATTTTAATTGCCGGGGTTACGGTTCTTTATAATTGTCCTAAGATTATAGATGTAGAATATATGATTCAAATTTTAGAAAAAATAGGCTGCCGCTGTATATGGTCAGATCACACACTTACCATAAATGCAACCAGGGTAAGAGAGTTTCATATTCCTATTGAATATGCAAAGGAGATGAGAAGCTCTGTCATTTTTATGGGGAGTCTCTTAGGCAGAAAGAAAAAGGCTCTTTTGCCCCATCCGGGAGGATGCGTAATAGGGGACAGACCCATAAATATTCATTTGGATTCCTTTCGGAAGATGCATGTTAAAATTAAAGAAAAGGATAATTATCTTTTTGCAAAAGTAAAAAATATAAAATCCACGGAGCTGTTCCTGGATAGCTCCAGTGTGGGAGCTACGGAAAACATCATTTTAGCCTCCGTATTATCAAAGGGAAGCACCCTTATCCATAACGCGGCAAAAGAGCCCGAAATTATGGAATTATGTAATTTTTTAAATAAAGCCGGAGCGAACATAACCGGTGCAGGCAGTAAAGATATCGAAATAACCGGTGTGAAAAGGCTCCATAATGTTACTTATCATATTATGGCAGATCGAATTGTGGCCGGGACTTATTTACTGGCTGCCGCTGCGACCAGAGGTGATGTGTTGATAAAAAATGCTCCGGTCGGTCAATTAGAGGCATTGATAGAGCAATTAAAAAGCCTGGGAGCTCTTATAGAGATAAGCGACAAGGGACTGCGTATCCGGGCGCAGGAGGCCGACAGGAAAATTCCGTATTTAAAAACGGAGCCTTTCCCCGGTTTTCCAACCGATCTGCAATCTCCCATGCTGGTGGCTTTAGCTCTTGCTAAAGGAAACAGTGTAATAGAAGAGACAATATTTGAACAAAGATACAGAATCGTAGAGGAATTGGTGCAAATGGGTGCCGATATCAGTATAAAGGGAAATAAAGCCTATATAACAGGAGTAACGCAATTAAAAGGAAATACGGTAAGGGCAAAGGAATTAAGAGGCGGTGCCGCACTGGTTATTGCCGGTTTGGCAGCAGCGGGGAAAACAACAATTTTAAATGCGCATTTTATTGCCCGGGGTTACGAGGATATATGTCTTGATTTAAGAAGATTAGGTGCCGATATCAGGTATTATTAATTGCTTACACCGGAATGAATTAAGGATGGACAGTATTGATGAAGAACAGAAGTAAAAAAAATGCAAACAGCTTTAAATGGCTGCTGGTATTGTTAATTATTTTATTGTTATCAGCATCCTTATTTATACTAAGAAATATATTTACCGTTACTTCTGTGATAGTAGAAGGAAACGAACATTATACGGAAGAGGAAATTAAAAGTTTTGTTGTATCAGATGGTTTGAACCAAAATTCATTATACTTATTTTTTAAATATCATTATCTGCATACGGAGGAAATTCCTTTTATTGATACAATAGAAGTGGAATATAGAAAACCGGATGAATTAAAAATAACTGTGTATGAAAAAGACATTGTCGGCTATGTAACATATCTTGGTAATTATATGTATTTTGATAAAGACGGTATTATTGTGGAAAGTTCGACAACCGTATTGGATGGAGTACCTAAAATAAGCGGGCTTCAGTATGATCATATCATATTGCATGAAAAATTACCCGTAGCCAGAACCGATGTCTTTCGAAGTATTCTGAATATTACCAGATTACTGAAAAAGCATGAGATAAATACGACCCAAATAGCCTTTGGTGATGCCATGGAGATCACCTTGTATTTTGACAATGTAAAGATATTGCTGGGTGAAGATGATAATTTGGAAGAAAAGGTCGTCGGAATGAAATCTATCATACCGAAGCTGGCCGGATTAAAAGGAACTTTGCATATGGAAAATTATGACGAAAACACGAAGAATATCACCTTTGAAAAGGAGGAATAGCCATGTAGAAAGCGGATTTCAATATTTGTCATAAGGAACAAAAAACAAAAAATATATTGATTAATTGTTAAAAAAATTATATTATAAAGTAAATAAGTCTAGGCATGGATAATGTAAATAAGAAGGAGGACATACCTTGTTAGAAATTAAGACTAATGACGCGGAATCTGCAGCAAAAATTATTGTTATGGGAGTTGGCGGTGCAGGTAATAACGCGGTAAATCGGATGATAGATGAAAAAATTGGTGGAGTAGAGTTCGTTGGTATGAATACGGACAAGCAAGCACTTCAATTATGCAAGGCTCCTAAATTATTACAAATTGGAGATAAATTAACGAAGGGTTTGGGCGCCGGTGCGAGACCGGAAGTCGGTGAAAAAGCTGCCGAAGAAAGCGAAGAAGAGATTAAAAATTCCGTTAAAGGTGCGGATATGATATTTGTAACCTGTGGTATGGGCGGCGGAACCGGTACGGGAGCAGCACCTGTCGTAGCGAAGGTCACAAAGGAATTAGGAATTCTAACAGTTGGCGTTGTGACAAAGCCCTTTAAGTTTGAGGCAAAAACACGTATGTCAAATGCGATTTCCGGTATAGAGAAATTAAAAGAAAATGTAGATACCCTGATTGTGATACCAAATGATAAGCTGCTGGAAATTGTCGACAGACGTACTACCATGCCGGAAGCATTAAAGAAGGCTGATGAAGTTCTGCAGCAGGCAGTTCAGGGCATTACTGATTTAATTAATTTGCCGGCACTGATTAATCTGGATTTTGCCGATGTACAGACAGTTATGAAGGAGAAGGGAATCGCACATATCGGAATCGGACAGGCAAAGGGTGATGACAAGGCAATTGAAGCCGTTAAAATTGCCGTGGAAAGTCCGCTTTTAGAAACTACGATTTCAGGAGCCTCGCATGTGATTATAAATATATCGGGAGATATTACATTAATGGATGCCAATGATGCGGCAAGCTATGTACAGAATCTGGCAGGAGATGACGCTAATATTATTTTCGGAGCCATGTATGATGACAGTGTGGCCGATACGGCAACCATAACGGTAATAGCAACGGGTTTAGATGCACGTTCCGCTATGTCTAACTCCGTTAAAATTGTTCCGAATTATAATTATCCGCCGAAACAAAGCCCCGTAAGCGGCATAGGACAGCCTTCCGTTTCCAATAATTCAATGACAGCCAGAAGCTTCCAGGGTATTCAAAGACCGCAGGCGGTGGAAAGCAGAGTGGAAGAAAAGGCGATAAAAATTCCCGAGTTTCTGCAAAAAAGAAAATAATGCACAGATTAAAGGAAATACATATATGGAAAAACAAAAAGTATCTTTGTCTATGACAGAGATATTTTTTTGTCTTTTTTTTGATGGAAGGGAAAGAATATTGTTG
>CAMJWQ010000278.1 GCA_946409475.1 uncultured Lachnospiraceae bacterium | reverse complement strand
GAACCGGCTCCAATAAAAGATTTTGGAATAAGACGGAAAAGTTTTAAATATTTTATAATAGCCAGGGAAGCTTGGCTATTATAAAGTATTTAAAATAAAAAATAAGGAAGTGATATTTATGGAAAAAGCAAGCCGGTTGAATACGAAAAAAAGAAAAACAGTGGAATATGGCAGATATGGATATTTTTTTATACTGCCTTTTTTTGCAATCTATTTTATTTTCCAATTATGGCCACTGTTTTATACAATTTGGATGAGTTTTATGGAGTATTATTCAAAAGGACTTAAGGTGGTCGGACCTAATTTTGTCGGAATAGAAAATTACATAAATGTTCTGGTAGGATCCGGCGGTAAATTATTGGATACCTTTACGATAAGAGCCTTATATAATACCATTGTCATGTGGATAATCAACTTCATCCCTCAAATATTACTTGCGCTGTTATTAGCCGCCTGGTTTACGGATACAAGAGCGAAACTAAGGGGACAGGGTGCCTTCAAGGTTATTATGTTCATGCCTAATATTATAACGGCGGCAACACTTGCCGTATTATTCTACTCCTTATTCAGTATAAACGGACCGGGCACGCAATTGTTACGTATGCTAGGACTTATCAGCCAGGATTATAAAATTATGGACCATGCCTGGCCAACCAGAGTGATTATCGGCTTTATACAGTTTTGGATGTGGTATGGCAATACAATGATCATTTTGATTGCAGGCATATTGGGAATCGATCCCAGCTTGTTTGAAGCGGCAAGAGTTGACGGAGCCAGTGGCTGGCAGATATTTAAAAGTGTCACATTGCCTTTATTAAAGCCAATTACACTGTTTGTCCTGGTAACATCGGCTATTGGCGGATTACAGATGTACGATATTCCTTCCTTATTTAATGTCAACCAGGCAGGAGACGGATTACCGGATTTCGCATCCAATACCATTACCATGTACATACGAAAGCTTACTCTGGCGAGTAAGGATTTCGGCAAAGCCGGTGCCAGCTCCATCGTATTATTTTTCGTAACGTTAATCATCAGCCTATTGTTCTTCTTCTTCTTAAGTGACAGGGAAACAGATCGGGCGCATGCCAGGAAGAAAGGAGCGAAATAAATGAATGCTGGAACAGTAAATGTGAAAAAGGCCGGAAAAAGCTATTCTGCAGGTGTATTGAGAACAAAAATAATCAGATATATCGTATGTATTCTTTTGTGCCTGATCAGTATTATGCCCTTTTACATCATGATTATCAACTCGACCAGGGCAAGTGCGGACATACAGACAGGCATTTCCTTATTGCCATCGGATCAGTTTGTTGGCAATTTTCAAAAATTATTAAGCAGAGCGGACGGTGTGGGGACTCCGGTTTTAAAAGCAATGCTGAATAGTATGGTAATAGCAGTTCCCTCTACCTGCTTATGTGTTTATTTCTCTGCCTTGACAGCCTATGGGGTATATGTTTACAGATTTAAGTTAAGACAGTTCGCATGGTCGTTTATACTGGCGATTATGATGATCCCTACACAGGTCTCTATCATTGGTTTTTACAAATTTATGATTCAGTTAAAATTAAATGACTCTTATATACCGTTAATATTGCCTGTTATTGCTGCCCCTTCCACCGTATTTTTTATGAGGCAGTATATGAAAACGGCATTGCCGTTAGCCATTATTGATGCCGCCAGAATAGACGGCTCCACCGAATTTAAAACATTTAATACCATTGCGGTGCCTTTAATGAAGCCGGCTATAGCTACACAGGCAATCTTTTGCTTTATTACATCCTGGAACAACTTATTTACACCTTCTATGATACTATCGTCAACAACCAAATATACATTGCCTATGTTTGTACAATTACTTCGGAGTGAACAGTTCCGATCTGATTATGGAATGATTTATTTAGGGTTGTTAATAACTGTAATACCTCTTATTATTGTATATTTAATCTTATCAAAGTATATTATAGCCGGTGTGGCTTTAGGCGGAGTGAAAGAATAACGGAGGAGTTTTGGAATAAATTAGAAAGTGCACTTTCCAAAGAGGTGAGTAAGAGTAAAAAGATGATATGATAGGACAGCGGTTAGAAACCCGTAAAATCATGGGGGCGGACTGCTGTCCCTTTTTAACGATTTTAAGCAAAGCCATAATGCCGGGCAATAAAAGGAAAAGGCGGCCCTTATTGGGCTTTTTTTGGGATTTGCCGAGCTTGAATGACAACAGGCGGTATGATATACTTATCAAAACCAAAGGGAACATAAAAAGGTGTGTAATATGTTGAATATAGCTGTAGTGGAAGATAATTTTCAGGATACGGAAACTTTACGGTCTTATATGGAAAAGTTCTTTTCGGAACATCATATTGAATACGGTGTAGTGTATTTTGAGAGTGCAATACCTTTTCTGGCGGGCTATAGTGCGGACTTTGACATCGTTTTTATGGATATTGAGCTTCCTGACCTGAGTGGGATGGATGCTGCAAAAATGCTGAGGGAATCCGACAAAAACGTGATTTTGATATTTGTGACCAACATGAGTAATTTCGCTGTGAAGGGATATGAAGTGGATGCGCTTGATTTTATAGTCAAGCCTGTTGCCTATTTCTCTTTTTCCATTAAGCTGGACAGAGCGGTCAAGCGGCTGGGAAACAGGCGGAATAAGGATATTCTCATATCGGTAAAGGAGGGAAATGTCTGCTTAAAAGATTTCGATATCCTGTATGTGGAGATTATGAAGCATGAAATCACATGGCATACGGTCAGGCAGAATTACAGAGGCTATGGATCCTTAAAGGAAGTAGAGCCGCTCCTGTCCCAAAAAAAATTTGTCAGATGTAACAGATGCTATATTGTAAACCTGCAATATGTCAAGCAGATCAGGGATTTTGATGTCCTGGTAGGGGAAGAGTGGCTTGCGGTCAGTCATGCCAGGAAAAAGGATTTTCTGCGCGCCCTGAATGAGTACATAAGGAGTGTGGACTAATGCATGTATGAGGTTACCCAGCTTTTCTGGTATAAATCGGTTTTTATGGCGGAGATTTTGGCTGCTGAATTTTTATTCACATTTTCTTTAAAAAAAAAGAATAGATATCCGCTGCGTTTTTTTCTGGCGGCACTGGGATGTATGGGGATATCCGTGATTACACCGATAATTGGATATAATGCGCTGTGTAGTTCCCTTCTTTTCTTTTTTTTATTTGCTGTTAGTGTGATAGCATTAAAGTGCAGCTACAGGGAACCATGGCTGCGCATTTTTTTCTGTGCGGTGGCAGCATATACGGTGCAGCATATCGCTTTTGAGCTGTTCAATTTTCTAATCGTGAGTACGGGGCTGAACCATGGTCTGCCGATTGAAGTATATGGAGAGAGCGCTGCAAAGCTGGCAGGAACGATTGTAAATCTGGTTTATCTGGATTCCTACTTAATTGTTTACTGGATTATGTCTATCACCTTTGGGGCATTAATCCATAAAAATAAGGATTTTTATATCCGCAGTGTTTCTATGTTTTTGGTAGTGGTATTGATTGTTGTAATTGACATTGTACTGAATGCCGTTGTTACTTATTACAGCTATACGCATGCCGGGCCATTCTATGTGGGCATGGCTTCCATATATAATATTATCTGTTGTGTGCTGACTCTTGAGTTCCAATTCAATCTGCTTTCACGCAGACAGCTGGAAAAGGAACTGGATATGATAAACGGCCTTTACGAACAGGAAAAAAAGCAGTATACGACATTTAAGGAAAATCTTAATTATATTAATATCAAATGTCATGACCTGAGATACCAGATTCGCAGGCTCGGTGGCAGCAGCTCCCTTGATGAAGAATCTATCCGGGAAATGGAGCAGGTGATTTCCATATATGATTCCGTTGTGAAAACCGGGAATGAGACTCTGGATATCATTCTTACGGAAAAAAGTCTGCTGTGTAATAAAAACAAGATCAAACTGACTTGTATTGCCGATGGAGAAAAGCTGTCTTTCATGAAGGAGACTGATATATATTCCCTGTTTGGCAATGCGCTTGATAATGCGGTGGAGGCTTTGGCAGATGTGGATGACGAAGAGAAGCGGGTTATTGGTATTATTATCAAATGCGTTGGTATGTTTGTGTCTGTCCAGCTGTATAATTATTGCCTCAAGCCTCCTCATTTCGTTAACGGATTGCCCGTTACGACGAAAAAGGATAAGAGGTACCATGGTTTTGGGATTAAGAGCATTCAGATGATTATCCGGAAATATGACGGGGATCTTTCCATAACCGCAGAGGACGGGGTTTTTAGTATTAATCTTTTATTTCCGTTAAATTGACCGGAAAAATCAAGATGAATTCTTTGATTTCGTCAAAATAGATATAAAAATCGAATGAATATGCTGTGAAAGTGGCCGATTGTGTTAAGAATATTGCTGTAAATGGGATGACTTTGTATAATATGATCAACACTTGCGGAGGGCGTCATCCGTAAGAATTATGGAGAGGAGATATCATGTTATGACAAAGAAACGAATGTCAAATTCGCGTTTTATGGCGATTTTGATTCCCGTTATGGGGATTATTCTGCTTACGACCATTATCGCAAACAGTCTTGCCATGAATTACCGCGGCCTTATTTCTACATTTTTTAATCACAGAACCTTTAAAGTCGTTGAGGCCGGGGATGACTCGGCAGATACGGAATATTTCCCATCTGATTTTGCAACAGAAGAAGAGCTGACCGAATATAACGGGCAGGTCGCAAAAGACATGGAAGCAGAAGGACTGGTTCTTCTCGAAAATA
>CAMJWQ010000277.1 GCA_946409475.1 uncultured Lachnospiraceae bacterium | reverse complement strand
CTTTAACCAGGCTGAATACGAAAAAAAATGTACCCAATATGTGAAAAATATTGGATACTTTGATGACGGAAATGCCTCGAAGGCCGTGGTTGACTGGATAGTGGACCATACCTGACTGTTCTTACTTTTCGCCCGGGGTTTTTCGGTGAACATAATCCACTATTCTTTCATAATCCTCGATATAATCAATCTCGGACCAAAAATAAGGTGCCACGTCCAAAATATGAATATTGATTTCATCACTGTGGGAATACAAAATGGTTTCCCACCAGGTCTTATAATCCTCAGCCTCAACCATACTATTCATAATGGCCTTGAATTTGCTCATTACGGTTTCCTTGACCTTTGCAACGCCTACATATTCACAATCTCTTTTATCCATGGGTATCTCTTTCCCGTACTGATGCACCAGACCGTTTTTCAGGGTGAAAAAGTAATCTCCCGTTGCTATGGTTCTGTAATCGGCCAGCATCACCACCTCTTCCTCCGATTCCATGGTTTTGTCCAGAATTTCTTTTTCAAAGTAAACATCCGCATTCATAAAAAGGAAATCATCCGATGTATCCATAAATTCCTGCGCGAACCATAACGATGCGATACTATTGGAAACCCGGTAAAAAGGATTATAATAAAACTTTACCGGCAGTCCCCTCAGGGCATTATAAAATAAATTCTTCCGGTATCCCACTACCACAGCCACTTCTATATTCTTCGACAGTAAGAGCTCTGCCGTATGACGTATGAGGGGCATACCGTTTCCGATATCCAATAAACTTTTTGGCTTTGATACTTCTCTGCTTATACGGCTTCCGATCCCTGCCGCCAGTAGGATTGCTTTCATACTTACCTCCATTATGATTTCTGTTATTGAGCCTCATGATCCAGCCTATAAAATATATCGAAAAATTCATTCATAACCTTAACGGATCCGGTATTGATACGAATCCAGTCCTTTAACAGCTCATTGCCATAGGTTTTCACTAAAATTTTTCTCTCCTTCAGAGCCTCTTTCATGGCAGAAGCTTCCTGTCTGGGCTTAATAAATACATAGTTTCCCTTATGAATCATATACTCATACTTATTTTCAATCAGTTTATTTTCGATAAATTTTCTGCCTTCTTTTTCTATGCTTATAAGATAATCAAAAATTTCCTTATGGTCCAAGAGATATTCTCCGAACTTTAATGCTACGGCATTCACATCAAAGGTAGGTCTTGCTTTCATGATATACCGTATCAGAACCGGATTTCCGATGATAATTCCAAGGCGTAAGGATGCCAGGGAACATAGCTTGGAAAAGGTACGGAGCACCAGTACATTATCGTTTTCCAATGCTTTTTTTATAAAGGACTCCGGATAAAAATAATGATATGCTTCGTCGATGACTACAATGGCACCCACCTTATTTGCTTTTTCTATGACCCGGTCTGCTTCCTCCTCCGTAAATACGGTTCCGATGGGATTGTTGGGATTTAATAAAGCGACCATATCCGTATCTTCATCCATGGCCTCTAAGACGTCTTCTATCCGCACGGTAAAATCCTGCCGGTAAGGGACCGGTTTATGTTTAAAGCCAAGCATATCACAATTAACACCATACATTTCAAAGCTGGGTGTAACGGTAACGACATTCTTTCCCTCTTCAACAAATACCTCCATAATATAACGGATTGCCATATCCGAGCCGTTGGTGGTGCAGATATTTTCCTTATGGGCTCCCACGTAACCGGCATACTTTTCCATGAACATATCCGTCTCCGGATACATGGATAAAAATTCCGGTGTCAGTTCCTTTAATACCTCATCTACATATTTTTTAGGCAGTCCTTCCGGATTTTCATTCATATCCAGTCTTAAATAAGAGGAACGGCCCTGCTGCGGAAATATCCGCAGACAATTCTTAATGCTCTCTTTCACATAATACAATTTTTTATACCTGCTTTCTACGGAAATTAAAGTTAATCCTTATTCAAAACTCATTTACATAACAACACAGGGAAGCTTTACCAGCTTGCTCCATAAGGCTCCCTTTTCAAAGCCCAGCTTATGATAAAGCCTTCCTGCTTCCTCCGTATAATAAAATAAAAATACCTTCTTCCCTTCATTCCCTAAATCCCTGCATAATTCATTCACCACGCCATAAGCCAGCCCCCTGCCACGGTATCCTTCCCTGGTAATGATTCCGCTTATGACAGCAGCCTCCGGAATTTCGGCATAGGTTGCCCCATGACAAACGATCCGTTCATCCTCTTTTATAATATAATTACGCCCGAAGCCTTCTCTTCTTCTTTCCAGTAACTGTGCTTTTAATTCCTCCGGTTCATAATGTCCTCCCAGACCTTCGTCACTGCAGATCAGCTTCGCGATTTCTAAAAACTCCTCTTCTCCTGCCCTTAGTATTGCATTTTCCTCACGCACCCCTTGAGACGGTTCCCGCTTCCATTCCGTTACAAAACCGTCTTCCCGCTTATAGCTCCGTAAATAAGGCTCTATGGCTTTTATTAAATCCGTTCTTCCGTTTATCATAGAGGGTGCCAGACTATGGATCAGGGTAAGGGCATCCTTTGCATGAAAAGGCACTTCCGTGTTATGGTAAAGGGTAAGTCCGTTGTAATATTTTGTAGCAAGGGTCTGTATTTCTTCTTCTCCTGAACCATTGATATAAATGCTTAAATTCTCATTATCCATGCCATATTTCTTTAGGTCAATGTAACTATACAGACAATTTTTCATATCCTTTTCAAAATAAGAAAGGACAGCCTGCTCCTCTGCCTTTTCTGCTCTTCGAAAGCTCAATGGCAAACACCTCCAAATCTATTCCTTTTTTCCATGATTACCGGGCAATAGGCGTAATGTTCTCATTGCCTTATTTATCACTCTTTTACCTCCTATAATTATAAAGGGGGTCACTAAAATTTCCAATACCTTAGCCGCTCCCGCCGGGATTTCTAATCGGGATAAGGGAACCTGCAGCAGGGCGATCACAAATAAATGCATACATAAAATGGTAAGTGTCTCTCTCCCAATATAAGACAGTACCCTTTCCGCCGGTTTACTTATCCTCATAATGCCTATGGAAATCAAAAGGCAGAGTACGGATCCCAGTACTGCCGTTAATAAATATAAAATAACAGATTTCCCGAATACACTAAGGGAAATATTAACGGAACCGTTATAATAAGCCGTCCACACAAAAATAATAAGGGCTGCTCCTATATAGTAAGGTTTCTTTATCAAATAGGATAACACATCTTTTCTTTTCATCAGGTCACCCATGTAAAATAATACCATGGAAAACAACGTGATGTCCACACTCCAGGGAAGCAAAACAGGTGAAAAATAATGCAGCAGGACACTTACAAAAAAGCTTACGGTTACAAATATACCTATTTTAAGCAAATTATTTTTCGTTATTCTGACGATGGCCTCATATAATAAATACAATAAAAACAGGCAGGTCAAAAACCATGTGGGTGAATTCAAAATCGTCATAAAATAAAAATTGGAGGTACTGTCAATAGGATAAAAACAATATCTTCCATATAAAAAGCCAAAAAGAGAGCACTTGTAAACCTGCATACTGCCGGAGAACAAAAATATTTTAACCAAATACAGCACTTCATAAAATAAATTATACAGGAAATAAGGAATTAACAGACGTTTTATTTTTTGCCGGACAAAATTTCCATAGGTACCTTCCTCATGAAAGCGGTAGGTATACCCGGCAGTCATAAAAAAAACAGGCACAAAAAACATTCCCCCTAAGAATGTGATCGGGCCTAAAGATAATTCAACATGATTGATGATAACAATGATAATACCGATTGCCTTGGCAATATCAATCCACGTTTTCCTGCCTTTATCTTTATCTGTCACTTTTCGTCCTCTTTTTTATTAAAATTTTTTTTGATAATCCTTCAATATATCTTTCCATTATTGCAGACAGGAATAAAATAATCAACGTTGTGATGATAAAATCCACAAAAACGGTAAAGGGATAACTCCACACCTTCGAAAGCCGTAACAGAAACCAGCTGGAAAAAGTGGCAATTACTATAAAATGCATCAGATACAGGGAATACGATATTTTACCCAGCCATAAAAATATTTTTGCGGAAAAGAATTTTTGCAGGGGTCTGTTGATTAAAACGGCACCGAACATAAGGGCCGCACCAAATAAGTGAAAAAGCACTACTCTGGGTACACCCAGGATTCCATAAATTGTTCCCTCCGTACCAAGACCGTAGGAGGGATAAGATCCAAAATAAAATCCGATAATAAAAATGCTCCATGATAAGAAAGGATATTTTTTAAGCCTATCCGCTATTTCCCCTTTTGTTACCATAACATCACATAGAATAAACCCTATCAGGATACCCGCATAATCTGTCAATCCCAGTGCAGCTAAAAGCAGCAGATAGACAAAATAGCGGTACTTCCATTGCCCAATAAAAAACGCCAGGGCATAAACAAGCAGGGCACCTAAAAACAAATATTTAACCGTCCATATGACACCGTTATAGTCATTTTTACCAAACAGGAAGCAGCCAAATACCGCTTCTTTTAAAGCATCCGCAAAATTGGGGGGAAAATTATTAAAATCCCGGAACCATTCACAGGACTTAGCAGTAACAGAAGCTTCCGCGTTAAAATATAATCCTGAATACATTAAGATAACGGCCGTCACATTAACCGCTATAATAGGGATCACCAGGCGGATATAACGATTTACGGCACTATAGGGTAATTTTTTTCTGTTTCCGGTTTTAAAAAAATGGTAGCATAACAC
>CAMJWQ010000276.1 GCA_946409475.1 uncultured Lachnospiraceae bacterium | reverse complement strand
GCAATATACCGGGGAAAGTGCGGAAAAAAAAGAATCAAAAGAGGAAAATTCCCAGGTAGGTCTTACCTTTTTTAATAGTTCCCAAATGTATGAGGATCCGGATAAAAAGAAGAATAAGTTATACGAATCCATGCTCGCCCAGGAATATGATGGGCAAATCAGCTTATCTTTACCGGAAGAAAATCCTATGGAAAAACAGATTACGGGACAAATGTGTATTGAAGATGTACTAAAGGAATGGGAAAAGCTGAAACAGGAAGAAGAAAAAAAGAAGGAAGAAGTTAATTCCAGATATTTTGATGATACGCAGGATTTTCTGAACCAGTTGTCTGATGTGATTCCAAGACCGGAAAATATAAGAAATGATTTCCTGAAAAACAGTGTGAAGTCTGAAGCAGGCAGAAACAAAGGTATCGAGCCGGCGGAGGATTTTGATGCCGATGATGAGGAGGAGCATGAGGAATATTCTGCGGAAAATGAAGTTAACAGGGTATTAAGTGAAGCTGTACTGACAGAAGAAGCAGCGGAAATAGAGGAAGAGGTAAAGGAATTATTCGCTCCCTATTCTTATATAAAGGGATTGGAGGAGCAAATATACAGGGCCCTTAATAACCTCAGTGATGTTCCGCAAAAGGGAAATGTAATTATTGCCGGGGAGAGGGAATCAGGCAAAACCTCTTTAGGGGTAGATTTGGTAAAGGCATTTGCCTTACGCAAAAATCAAACAAGAGGAAAGATTGCCAAGCTGACGGCAGAGCAGCTAAATAATAAGGATATCGGCAAAATTGTGACCAGAATGGATGGGGGTACTATTTTAATTGAAGAAGCAGGGCAGCTTACCGTTCGGACAATAGAAAAATTCATGAAGTATATAGAAGAAGAGTGTAATCAGCTTCTGATTATTTTGGAGGACAGTAAGCAGGCAATTGCTCAATTATTAAATACAAATACCATATTTTCCTCATGGTTTACGGAAAAAATAGAAATTCCTACGTTAAGCAACGACGATTTTGTAGCATATGCAAAACAATATGCTGCCGAAAGGGAATATGTGATTGATGATATGGGTGTATTAGCCTTATATATGCGCATATCCGACCTGCAGATCAATGATTCCGATAAAGTATCGGTTACGCAGATAACCGACATAGTAGAAGAGGCCATTCGGCACTGCAGACGCAAGAACCTTACCCATATGCTGGATATCATATTCGGTAAAAGATATAATAAAGAAGAGTATATTATTTTAAAGGAACGGGACTTTATCTGAGGGCGGGTTCAGGCGGCTGTCCGACGAAATAGATTTGGGGGTATTCTATTATGGGGAAGGATAAAAAGGGAGAATCTGTTTTTATAACGGAAGATGACATAGAGCTTTTCCATAAAGGAATTCATTATACGATATACCATAAGCTGGGTGCCCATATATGCGAAAATGACGGATTATCAGGTGTTTATTTTGCATTATGGGCACCTAATGCCAATGAGGTTACGGTAATAGGAACGTTTAATAACTGGGACACGGGAAAACATAAGATGACGGCTGCGGAGGATGGATTATTTACCCTGTTTATTCCTTCTGCCGGAAAAGACGATTTATACAAGTTTTGTATCAGAACCCATACGGGACGTCTTTTATTTAAAGCCGACCCTTACGCCAACGCTTGTGAAATGCGCCCGGGCAATGCTTCAAAAATAGCGGATTTGAATACCTTTATCTGGAAGGATGAAAATTGGATCAGCAACAGGAAATCAGATATTACATGTCCGATGTCTATTTATGAGGTACATATCGGCTCCTGGATGAGGCATCCTGACGGGAAGAATGAAGGATTCTATAATTATCGGGAGTTTGCTTACCGGATCGTAGAATATTTAAGAGAAATTCCTTATACGCATGTGGAATTAATGGGAATTGCGGAACATCCTTTTGACGGTTCCTGGGGATACCAGGTTACCGGCTATTATGCACCTACTTCCCGGTACGGAACACCTGAGGATTTTATGTTTTTAGTCAATTATCTCCATGAAAATAATATTGGGGTGATATTAGACTGGGTTCCTGCTCATTTTCCGAAGGATGAGCATGGCTTGGCTGATTTTGACGGTACCTGCTTATATGAGTATGAAGATCCCAAAAAGGGGGAGCATCCTGATTGGGGAACTAAGATATTTGATTATGAAAAAAAGGAAGTCAGTAATTTCTTAATTGCCAATGCCTTATTTTGGATCAATGAGTATCATGTGGACGGCTTGCGTGTAGATGCGGTGGCTTCCATGTTATATCTGGATTACGGGAAACAGCAGGGACAATGGATTCCTAATATCTATGGCGGCAATAAGAATTTAGAAGCCATTGAATTTTTTAAGCACTTAAATTCCATAATAAGGCACAGGCATCCCGGAATCATGATGATTGCGGAGGAGTCCACAGCATGGCCGTCCGTTACCAAAAGACCGGAGGAGAATGGTCTGGGATTTCATTATAAATGGAATATGGGGTGGATGCACGATTTTTTAGATTATATGAAGCTGGATCCCTTATACCGTAAATATCATCACCACAAAATGACTTTTGCAATGGCATATCATTATTCCGAAAACTTCATTTTAGTGTTATCTCATGACGAAGTGGTACATTTAAAATGCTCCATGATTAATAAAATGCCCGGTGACAGGGAAAATAAATTTCATAATTTAAAGGCTGCCTATGCTTTTATGTTTACCCATCCCGGTAAAAAGCTGCTTTTTATGGGGCAGGATTTTGGACAGGAGAGGGAATGGAGTGAATCCAGAGAGCTTGACTGGTATTTATTAGGGGACGATAATCATAGGAGCCTGCATAACTTTATGAAAGAGCTACTCCATTTATATAGAGAGAATCCTGCTTTTTATGAATTAGATATGGAGCAGAGGGGATTTCAATGGATTAACGCGGATGATGCGGACCGAAGTATATTTAGCTATATCCGTTATTCCTCCGACGGAAAAAATAACTTCCTCTGTATTTTTAATTTCACACCCGTAGAACGGAAAGATTATCGGGTAGGAGTTCCTAAAAACAAGAAATATAAACTGGTTCTTAACAGTGATGATTTACAATTCGGAGGTAAAAATACGCAGGGAAAAGCATATTATCCGGCCGAAAAAATAGGGTGTGACAGCAGGGAATATTCCATTGCTTTTGGCTTACCCGGGTATGGAGCCGTAATTTTCCGCTTTTAGCATAAAAATTACCGTCCGCCCCGGGTTATCAATCAGCACCTGTCAGCGCAGGATGATAAAAGCCGTAAATACAAAATATAAAGACAGCATGAAAAAGCCTTCCAGCTTGTTCAAATTTCTTTTGGTAAAGGTAAAAATATAAGCCAGAATGCTGACGGCAATTAAAATGACAATATCGTAAATATTAAAGAGGGTTACCGGAACGGAACGAATAGAAGCGGAGGCTCCCAGGATAAACAGAATGTTAAAGATGTTGGAACCTATGACATTGCCTAATGCCAGATCCGATTCGGACTTTAAGGCCGCCACAATGGAAGTAACCAATTCAGGAAGTGAAGTTCCGGCCGCCACAATGGTAAGACCTACAAGAGTCTCACTTAGCCCGAAGGAAAGAGCTATTTTTGTGGCACTGTTTACCACAAGGTTACCGCCCCAGATGATGCCTGCAATTCCTGTCATAATAAACAAAAAACATTTCCATAAGGGTATTAATGCATCATTTTTCTTTTTTTCTTCCATCACATGCTTATCCTCTTTCCGCGCCGCTAAAGCAGTTCTTACGGTGTAGATGAGAAAGGCCGTAAACAGGACAAGCAGAATGACACCGTCCATTCCGGATATGATATTCCGGGGTTTTTGAAACAAAACCTGATCCATGGAAAGGATAAGCAGTAAAATGGTTATCAGAATAGAAAAAGGAAATTCTCTTTTGATAACGCTGTAATGAACGGTCATAGGTTTAATCAGGGAACTGGCGCCGGCCACAACTAACAAATTAAATATATTGGAGCCGATGACGTTGCTGATTGCCAGCTCATTAGCGCCCTTTATGGCAGCAGATACACTTACCGAGGCCTCAGGAAGGCTGGTACCAAGAGCTACAATGGTAAGGCCGATGATTAAGCTGGGAACTTTTAAGGCCTTTGCGATACCCGAAGCACCATCTACGAAGAAATCTGCGCCTTTTATTAATAAAACAAAACCAATGAGTAATAATAAAAATGTTAATCCCATAAACACTCCTTATAAGTTTTACCATTAAAGAACATGAAAAGATTAAGGAAAATTTAGTTTAGATAAAAATTGTAGCATAAAATATCATTTATGTATATAGCAGCAAAAAATTGTGAGATTGAAAATGAAGCATTCCATGGAAAAGCAGGTAGAATATGAATATAAATAAACAATTACTAAATATCTTGTATGAAGACAGTGAAATCATAATATGCGATAAACCACCCGGTATTTCTACCCAAACCGGTAACATCGGCAGTATGGATATGGTGCATTTGCTTAAAAATTATCTGAGCGGCAGCTATCATATAAATAATCCTTATCTGGGAATTGTCCATCGTCTGGACCAGCCCGTCCAGGGAATCCTGGCTTTTGCCAAAACACCCTTTGCAGCCAGGGAATTAAGCAGGCAGATCGCCAATCATACCTTTCAAAAATTTTACTATGTTATTGTGTGCCGAAAACCTGTTAAAAATAGGGATAAACGAATAGATTATTTATTAAAGGAATCAAAAGGCAATTTTTCCAGGGTAGTGGATGAAAATACTCCCGGAGCCAAAAAAGCGG
>CAMJWQ010000275.1 GCA_946409475.1 uncultured Lachnospiraceae bacterium | reverse complement strand
CCGGCAGAGCTTTCAGGAGGCCAGCAGCAACGAGTTGCACTGGCAAGGGCTCTTGTGGCGGAACCGACTGTCCTGCTGCTGGACGAGCCTCTTTCAAATCTGGATGCAAAGGTCAGACAAAAGCTGCGGATCGAAATTCGCGATATCCAGAAAAAGCTGGGAGTAACCGCTGTTTATGTAACTCATGACCAGGAAGAAGCCATGAGCATGTCCGATCAGGTAATTGTTATGAACCATGGTGTCATCGCTCAGTGCGGTACCCCAAAGAAGGTATATCATTGTCCCAACAGCAGCTTTGTGGCCGAATTCTTAGGTCATTCCAATACCATAGATGCTGTGGTAAAAAACGGTGCCCTTCTGGTAAACCATCAGGTCGTCATTCCCCGGACAGCACTTGCGGAAGGAAAAGCAAAAATTATCATTCGAGCAAATGATATCTCTTTTACTCCCCATGCAGACAGTAAGGTAGCCATTCATGGGAAATTAAAAGGATGTATGTACTCCGGAAGCTACTACCGTTATCTGATTTCCCTGGGAGGTCAGGATATATTTGCAGATTCGGATAAGGAGCTGCCTGAAGACGGGGAGGTTACATTGTATTTACCCGAAAATGGAGTTCATGCCTATGCCGCGGAATAAAAATATCTTATATATAACGGATATCCATATAAGCATGGATGAGCTCCCTCTTTTGCAGCAGTATTTTCATGAAATGGAAGAATTCTTACGGAAAGAGCACATGGCAGGAAACATCAGCTGCCTGGTGGTAACAGGCGATCTTACGTGTACCGGTTCCGGGGAGGAATTTAAAGAAGCCGCTATTTTGCTTCATCACCTGACTGAGAATGTACTGCATCTACATTCCTCCCAGGTGTATATCTGTCCCGGCAATCATGATGCGGATACTTGTGAGCTTCCGGCTGCCTTTACCCATTACAGGGACTTTATCCGGGATTTCCATGGCCAGGATATGACAGGAACTGAAGAAATCCTGCAGATTACGGCAATCAATTCCTGTACACAATGTAGTCTGAGTGAACCGGACAGAGCAATGCTCCTTGAGGAAGACCTGTTCACATGCAGGGAACCGGCCGGGTGCCAAAAAGTGAAGCTTCTTATTCTGCACCATCAGCCGGAGGTGTTTCAAAATAAAGAAAAACTGTATTCTATTCTCGGAAACTATGATATAGTATTATACGGGCATACACATGCCGGGAATGTGAAAATAACGTATGTTAAAGATACCCTGCTGATAAATGGCCGCCCATTCCACGCGCCGGAACAGACAGGCTTATCTTCTTTTCATACAATAGAAATAAATGATGAAATCGCAGTTATCACATATCATAATAAAGGCGATGGATACAAAATTACGGAAAAGATACTGACTAAATGGAAAAGGGGAACCACACAAGAGAATGGAAGTTAATGTGGAAGAGCTAAAAAAAATAATATATAAGGCAGGCGAATTATTCTTTAACAGGGAATCGGCAGGTCATAGAAAAAGCAAAGGGGCTGCCGATTATGTTACGGAGGTGGATATTACCGTACAAAAAAAGCTTCGCGATATGCTACACGCACTTTACCCTGATATTCAATTTATGGGAGAAGAAGAAGCAAATGATACGGTCGACTACAATGGTACCTTCTGGGTACTGGATCCCGTGGACGGAACCACAAACCTGATCCATGATTACCGCTGCAGCGCTATTTCCCTGGCCCTGGCCTGCCGCAGAAAAGTCGTTTTGGGAATTGTTTATAATCCCTATAGCCAGGAAATGTTTTGGGCGGAGGCAGGAAAGGGCTGTTTCCTTAATGGAGATCCTGCACATGTCAGCCAGGTGCAGTCTATGGACGAAAGTCTGATATCCATAGGAACATGCCCCTATTATAAAGAAATGGCTGCGGAAAATTTTCAGGCATTTCATTCTATTTTCCTTGACTGCCAGGACATCAGAAGAAGCGGCTCAGCAGCAGTTGATCTGGCCTATGCCGCATGCGGCAGAATAGAAGCTTTTTTCGAAAAAAAATTGAAAATCTGGGATTATGCGGCAGGAATGCTTTTGGTAAGGGAGGCCGGAGGCCAGGTGCTTGATTATCATGGCAAAACTGCAGAAATAGGCTATGCAGCCGACATTGTAGCCGGCACTCCGGTAATTGCAAATATTTTAACAGAACGTTATTTATCATTTTGAACGGACCTCTGCTCTGTTAACGAAAATGTATTTCTATTTACTTACACAAAGAGGGTGCTTTCTGACAGGATTTGCAGTAGTAAATTGTCCCGCCCAGATAGCTTTCTTTTATAATTTCTCCTCCGCATTGCACGCAACCTGAGGAATAAGTATTCTTAGACAGTTTCGTCTGATATCCACCGGCTTGTCCGAAAATGTTCTTTTCCGTATCACGGCCGCCTTTATCTGTCATGCTATGCAAAACAGAAACAATGCAGGAAAGCAGCTTATCCTGCTCCCCTTTGCTAAGTGTACCGATTTTCTGTTTTGGGTGTACACCGGCTGCAAGCAGAATATCCTGCAATACACCATTGCCGATACCGGGAAAACGCTGTTCTGTTGCCAGGAAAGCTTTTACGCTTAAAGTGGCTTTTGCACTATTTAATAGGTTTTGGTAACAGAGTGCAAACTCCTCGGAAAATGGAGATACTGCTGTTTTACTCTTAAGGTAATACCGGTTATCAAAGTCACCATCATGCAGTATGATACTGCCATACATGGCAACAGTAAAGACCATAGCCGTTGCGTCATCAAACTCCATGAGAAGCTGATAATTTTGGGGAACTTTATCCCTGTCAGTTAACCGAATATTAATCCCATCGTTGAAACACAGCTTTTTCCCATTATCAAAGGCCATTTCCGCATAGCTGCCAAAGCCTTCGGCCGATTGGACCACAGCACCGCATAGTGCCGTGTCATAATCCTCAGGCTCCCCGGCAAACCAACAAAATTTGTGAGGCTTTGTCGGGGGAAGAACATGGAGTATTCGTTTCCCTTGCACATATTTTTTGATTTGTTCAGCAATGTTAATTATCTCTGGAAATTCCAGCATAACGATACCACCTCCTATACTTGATTACTATCTAAATATAAAAAACTTCTTAGTGCCGAAATGTCCCATTTAAGTTGCTAATACATTAACATATGATAAGTAACGCTCCGTTTTCTCTGCTATATCATCCTTTGTCACCCCATAAAACAGATAAATATCTTTCCAGATTTCATCTAAAGCCTTCCCATCACCGCTATATCCACCGCCAAGTAGCCCATGTAAAAAGTCGATTTCCACATGAATTTTCCCCACTTTTCCCCGGTTAATTTCATACAGGTGATAATCTGCAGGGAATACATCATCCGGAATATTTATTGCTTTTTCCTGGTATTCCTCAAGCTTTTTGAACCATTCTTTCACTGCAGCTTCATCCTCGTGATTTTGAGGTGAAAAGCTTTCTAATGGCTCTCCTAATAAATTCGGCTGTTTTTTCTGAATTAAAGCTACCTTCATATTCTTTTTCATACATTCAAATCTATGATTAAAGGCTCCCAATTCCGTTGCACCATATTTCTCAGTAATGTAATTGACTACCTCCTGTAAGGTGTGTGGTTCTGCTTTTATACTTGTTTCGACTTTTCTTTGCTTCTTTTGATATCGCTTATTAAAAAAATAGTTTTTTAAACGACGATATAAATTCTTTTCCCCTGTTTTACCGGCCACAAATACACTAGTTGGACCATCTGCCCCGCCAATGATTGTAACCGCACTCTTCTGCTTCATTCTATTCCTCCAGTAAATACTGCTCTTTCATTATGAAGCGATATGCTCTGTCCGAATATCCTGCATCAGCTTCCACCTGCATAATAAACCCTATCAGAAGTAAAATACACTTTTGAAAACATTCAATAATAATTGCTTCTTCAAATCAGCCATAAAAATCTCCTCATATATCATCTGATTTTTTGAACATCGGACCTGTTGAAAAATTGGTGATTCAATGCCTTGATTTACAACTGAATCCAATATCTCTTTATTCTATCGCCGTCAACGAAAATTTCTTTTTCAAACTTTCCTCCATTGGCAGCAATATATGTATTGGAAGCCGCCTTACCCTTCGGACAAGTATCTTCGTTTTCATATAAACTAATAGTTTTAATCCATTTATCTAACAAACTGCTGCCTATGCGTTATTTGCAAAAAGCAATATTCCAATCATCACAAGACCCAATATTTCAATTATTAATCCAATGCAATTTATAATTGTTATAAACTTCCCTTTAAAAATTTTTTCAAATAGTTTACAGATTACAATTCCAATGAGTCCGCCCAATGTATTTCCTATAATATCTGTTATATCGCTAGCCCCAATCGCAAATATAAATTGTAAACTTTCAAACAATAAACTAAGGCAAAAGCAAGGTATTATCTTTTTAATAATTGACCTGTCGTTTTTAAAAATATCTATATAGACTCCCAACGGAATAAATACCAGTATATTATAAATTATTTCACTTAGATCTAGTTTTCCATTAACAATCATAGATTCTCGAAACGGGATTACATTGATATTTCTAATATGGCCTAAATCATTTAAATTTGTGGCAAACTTGAATAATATCAACCAGACCAGCAAAAGCATGTATATTGCAAATACCACCACTGAAAAGCTTCTTTGTCGTTTTGTTTTAAACATACCAGACACCCCTCCTTAACGAATTCCACCCGTTCTCTATTTACACATTGTCATATATTAAATATATATTTATTACAATTCCTTCAAATATTTTTTTATAAACGGAATGGCCGCTCCTATGCAAATAGGAAGATTTG
>CAMJWQ010000274.1 GCA_946409475.1 uncultured Lachnospiraceae bacterium | reverse complement strand
TCAGTGCATGTGCAAAATCGATATCGGCAGCGGCTGATTCTTTCAAGCTGTCAACAGCGGGAGAAAGGGTGTCTACTAATGTTTTATCCCCAACCCTTGCATCTACAATTCCGTATAGTCCGTTTAGTCCGGCTTCAAGCATATTCATGAAATTTACTAAATTAATGTCATCCAGGCTTTCTCCGGCTTCGCCCATATCCATCAGGATGGTACCATAGATAGGGCCCATTGAACCTCCGATTTCGTTAAAGAGAATAGTTCCCAATTCATTCAGTCCTTCTGAAAAGGTAAAGAATTTATCCTGAAAACGGGTCTCAAAAATACTGAAGCCTTTATTCATGTTCATTCCATGATCGCCGTCTCCGATCAAGCCATCGACCTCTCCTAAATAGGCTTTATTTTCCTGAACTGCTTTTACCATTTTTAGTAAAACCGATTTGCCGTCCGCATTTCTAAAAGTGCTCATTATGATTCCCTCTTTCCCGTATATTGGCGTATCTTTCAAAATATTGTCGCTAAATCTTGATTTTTTCCTATCCTTTCTTATCACATTTAAAACTGCTTTAATCCCATGCTGTTAACAGGCATATCGATTAGTTCCTTTAATTCATCGTCGACCTTCATGATTGTAAGGGTAGCTCCCATCATTTCCAATGAGGTAAAATAGTTGCCCACATAGGCACGATGTGTCTTGATTCCTTTTTCCGTAAGAAGCTTATCAATCTCATCATAAAGTACATATAATTCCATGACCGGTGTTGCACCAAGTCCGGAAACTAATACAACGACCTCATCACCTGCAATAAAAGGATAGTCAGGCAGTATAACATCAACCATACGTTGTGCCATCCGTGCTGCCGTTTCAAGCTCACACACTTCTATTCCCGGTTCCCCGTGATGTCCGATACCCACTTCCATTGTTCCTTCTTTGATCTCAAAGTTCGGATGTCCTACTGCCGGAAGCGTACAAGGTGTTAGACCTATGCCTATGCTCCGCGTATTGTCAATTGCCTTCTGGGCGGCGTTGATTACTTCATCCAGTGTTCCGCCTTTGGAAGCCTTTGCACCTCCGACTTTCCACATTAAAACTTCACCGGCCACACCGCGGCGTTTTTCCCTTTGATCCTTAGGAGCAGAGGCTGCATCATCGTTGGCAACGACGGTTTTAACTTCAAGACCCTGCTTCTTCGCCATTTTTACGGCCATTTTTACATTCATATTATCACCGGAGTAGTTACCGTATAAGCATGCAACACCTTTGCCTTTATCGGCCGCCCTGAAAGCATCCAGAAAAGCGGCAGCAGTGGGAGATGAGCAGATTTCACCAATAGCAGCGGAGTCGCATAGATTTTCTCCGACATAACCAATAAATGCAGGCTTATGCCCGGAGCCGCCGCCGGTTACGACACCTACGGTATCTGCTTTCATTTTTTTGGATTTTACAACTCTTGGATTATTCGTAGATTCCACGATATCAGAATGAGCTTTTAAAAAGCCCTTAAGCATTTCGTCAACAATAACATCCGGATCGTTCATAATTCTCTGCATATTTCCTCCATTCCCGCCGGTTTCTTACGGCGGATACAATACAATTTTATATTTCTATTTTCCTTCCGGGAGCATGTCCGGTATCAAAATTACCTTTAGTGCGCCGTTTTCTCCGGTAGAGGCAAGGTGAAATCCTTTTTCCCAATCCTCCAATGCAAATTTATTCGTAACGACTCCGCCGGTCGGAAGCTTGCCGTTTCCAATCCATTCAATGACAGTATCGTAGCAGAATGGACTCAAATGAGAACCAAGTACATCCAGCTCCTTACGATCGGAGATGATAGACCAGTCACAGGTAACATCCTGAGCGAAAACGGAGAATTCTACAAAACGTCCCATTTTACGTATTGCCTGAAGCCCCTGTGTAACACTTGACGGATGTCCGGTAGCTTCGATGTAGATATCACATCCGTATCCGCCGGTCATTTCCTTGATTTTTGCAACGACATCCTCTTTGCCGGGATTCATAACAATATCTGCACCATATTCTTTTGATTTTGCTAAACGCTGGTCATTCATATCCAGTACAATTAAGCGTTTTGGATTTGCTTGTCTGATAGCACCTACCATACCAAGACCGAGTGTTCCGACACCTGACAGAACCACGACATCGGTAGTTGTTATCTGCGCACGTTCTACACAGTGAAAGGAACAAGCATATGGCTCAATTAATGCGGCCTTTTCAATAGGCATATCTTTTGGTACCGAATAGGGAAGAGCTTCCTTTGTTAATTTTACATATTCTGCCATACCACCGTTGGTATTGTTCTGAAAACCGAATAAATCATGTTTTTCACACATCCAATGGCGGCCTGTCTTACAGAACAGGCATTCCCCGCAGGGAACAATCTGCTCCGGACAAATTCGATCACCGATTTTCCAGCTGCCTTTCACATTCGGACCCATTTCTACCACAGTGCCCACAAATTCATGTCCCGGAATCATGGGTGCTTTTATATAGGCGGGTTGTCCGTTTCCGCCCCAGAAGCTTTCGGCACCTGCAAATGCTTTTGTGTCTCCGGCACAAATACCGCATGCTTCTACTTTTAAAATCATTTCACCCTCTCCGGCACGTGGTGTATCTACTATCTCAAAACGATAATCTCCGGGTGCATATGCAATAATTGCTTTCATTTTTTTTGGTAAATTATACATAGTTCATGATTCCTTTCTTATTTGAATTTTTAAATAATCTTTTCACTCCTGCTCGTTGCATAATGGAAGCGGGCTTATGAGCTATTGATCATTGATTAGTGGGAAATATGTAAAATGTATTTACTTAAGTCAGATTAAGTCTATCTTTTAATTATACATGTGTCAATTGTAATAGTGTACAAATTATTAACATAAAATAGTGCATATTTACCTAAAGCAAAACAAAAAAAGCAACTGAAATATATAAAATATACATATATAAATAATAAAAAAGCGTTTGAAATATTTAAAAGAAACAATCAGAGCATCTCATAAAAAAGTTGATATGAAAAACGGCAAAAAAGAAGAAAATAAAGGAATGTTAAATAATTAACAAAAAGAAAGCGGTATATACTAATGGAAATATTTAAATATTACAATGCAAATATATTTAAATGAGTTATTATGGTTAAAATTGCACAAAATTAATCTGCAAATATAAGCAATAATGTTGGTTGACACAAAAATTAATTATAAGTATACTTAGGTGAAGCTATATTACATAACAAATGTAGGTTTATTAGCAAAACAATGGAAATGGGGGCATTATATTGAATGAAAACATTCTGGAAATGCGAAAGATCAGTAAAATTTTTCCGGGAGTAAAAGCACTTGACAATGTTGATTTTACAGTTAAAAAGGGAGAAGTACATTGCCTGATCGGTGCAAATGGTGCTGGAAAGTCTACATTAATGAAAATCTTGTCAGGAGCTTATACGGAAGACGGCGGAGAGATTATCTTTAATGGAAAGGTGTTAAAGCCGCATGGAACGCAGGAGCGCAAAAAAGCCGGTATAGCAATTATCTACCAGGAACTGTCTCTTTTTAATGAGCTGACGGTAGCAGAAAATGTTTATATCAATAATTATCCAAAGACGGCCGCAGGTGCGGTGGATTGGAATGGAATGTATGAGAATACGCAGAAGCTTGCGGATAGTCTGAACATAAAAGTCAATGCCAAGGCAAAGATTTCCTCCTTAAATATTGGACAACGCCAGCTGACGGAAATTATGAAGGCACTGGCCTGTGAAGCAAAGCTTATCGTTATGGATGAACCCTCCTCTACATTGTCCCAGTCTGAATTTGAAATTTTGGTCAAGGTAATTAAAGATTTAAAAGAAAAAGGCATCACGATTATTTATATTTCGCATCATCTTGAAGAGCTTTTTATGGTAGGAGACAGGATTACTGTTCTTAAGGACGGAAAATTTGTTGTTTGTAAGGAAACCAATGAATTGGATGAAAATATATTGGTTGAGAAGATGACAGGAATCAAAATATCGCAGATTGAGACAGAAGAGAAGGAAACACATAAGGTTTCTGAAGAAGTAGTTCTGGAACTGAAGGATATGAGCAATTATAAAGTATCTAACATTAATCTGGCGCTTCATAAAGGAGAGGTCCTTGGATTATATGGGCTTGTCGGGGCGGGCAGAACGGAGATTCTGCAGTCGATTTTTGGCCTTGCGGCAGTGACCGGCGGGGAAATTCATATCAAGGGGAAAAGGGTAAGGATTAAAAATACCCAGGATGCTATCAATCACGGTATCGGCCTGGCTCCCGAGAATAGAAAAACACAGGGCTTAGTATTAATGCTTCCGGTATGGGAAAATATGTCTATGGTAGCGATATCGAAGTTTAAAGAGAATGGAAGTATTAAATATAAAAGCATTAATAAGGAATGCCAAAAATATAAAGAAAAATTAGATGTGAAGACACCATCCATACAGACCGTTACCCAAAACCTATCCGGAGGAAATCAGCAAAAAGTAATTTTGGCGAAATGGTTGATGAAGGATTGCGATATTCTGCTGCTGGACGAACCAACTCAGGGTATTGACGTCATTGCAAAAGAAGAGATTTACAAACTGATCCGGGAAATGACCGGTATGGGCAAAAGTGTTATCGTGGTATCTTCAGAATTACAGGAATTACTTAGAATATGTGACAATATCCACGTAATGTATGATGGAAAACAGATCATGTGCGCAAACAAGGCGAATTTTAATTCGGATCATATTTTACATGCATCAGTAGTAGGGAGGATTGGATAATGAAAACGAAATTAAGTGTTAACGAAATATTGAAAAAATATAATCTGATTATAATGCTGGTTATATTTATAATTATTTCTGCGGTATTATCT
>CAMJWQ010000273.1 GCA_946409475.1 uncultured Lachnospiraceae bacterium | reverse complement strand
GGGAAATTGAAATCGCTAAAATGGTATCTGATTGGACAAAAATACCTGTTGAAAAACTGGCGGAGGAAGAAACGGAGCGGTTAAAGAGACTGGAAAAAATATTACATCAAAGGGTAATCGGGCAGGAAGAAGCAGTCGCTTCCATTGCCAAAGCCATTAAAAGGGGAAGGGTCGGCTTAAAAGATCCGAATCGTCCTATCGGTTCCTTTCTATTTTTAGGACCGACGGGTGTTGGCAAAACAGAATTATCAAAAGCGCTGGCGGAGGCTATATTCGGAAGTGAACAGGCGCTCATACGAGTGGATATGTCCGAATATATGGAAAAGCACAGTGTTTCTAAAATGATCGGCTCCCCTCCCGGTTATGTGGGGTATGATGAGGGGGGACAGTTGAGTGAAAAGGTGAGGAGAAATCCCTATTCTGTCATTCTGTTTGATGAAATTGAAAAAGCCCATCCTGATATCTTTAATATTTTATTACAGGTACTGGATGACGGACATATAACGGATGCCCAGGGCAGAAAAGTGAATTTTAAAAATACGATTATTATTATGACATCAAATGCAGGAGCCCAAAGGATCATATCCCCGAAGAAAATGGGATTTTCTTCCCTGGATGATGAAAAACAAAACTATGAAACCATGAAAGCTGCTGTAATGGAAGAAGTTAAGAGGTTGTTTAAACCGGAATTTATTAACCGTATTGATGAAATTATGGTATTCCATACCTTAAACAATGACCATATGAAGAAAATAGTGTCTCTGTTACTTCGCGGCCTGGTAAAAAGATGTCAGGCTCAAATGGACATTTCACTAAGCATAAGAGATTCTGTGAAGAAATACATTGTGGAAAAGGGCTCCGACCAAAAATACGGTGCAAGACCATTAAGACGAGCCATACAGAACTTAATTGAAGATCCTTTGGCGGAGGAAATATTAAGCGGCAGAATAAAACCGGAGGATAAAGTGACAGTCGGAATCAGCAATAAACAAATTAAATTTCATGTTAATCAATAATGGCTTATATTTTACTGGTGTAATACGACAAAATACGGTATAATATGATTAGGTTAAGGTAAAGGATATGTAAAAGAAAGATTAACCTATAGGAATTGTCAATTACAGGAGGTTATTTCATGGCAATTGTAGAAGAGCTAATACGCGTGGAAGACAGTGGAAATCTAAGTTTTGGAAATTATGAATTAGCAGCCAAGCAAAAAGTTGATGAATTTGTTTATGAAGGTGATTTGTATAAGGTCAAGACATATAAATCCATGACTAAAATGGAAAAAAATGGGATGTTTTTATATGAATCCGTTCCGGGAACAACGGTTCATGAACTGCATGCCAGTGGGAATGGATTAAGTCTCATAGTAGAAGGAAATGAAGATGTACAAATCACAATTGGATTGGAAGATGATACGGAATACACGGTTTTTATTGATGATGTGAATGTTGGTAAAATGAAGACAAATTTAGGTGGTAAATTAAATTTAAGTATTGAATTGGAATGTAAAAATTCTATTAAGCTTAAAGTAATAAAATAAAATCCAACATAAGGCTTTAAAGGCCGGGCTTTCATAACGAAATTCCCGGCCTTTCCTGTAGCTATGAGGGTATCCGGCAGGCAAGACAAATGATCCTGTCCACGGGGTACCCTTTTTATTTCATATACTCCCCATATTAGGATTTCTATAGTATAATAAGAGTATCCGGTGGGAAATCAACATGCTTTTAATAAGAACATATACATATGAGGTAATGCTATGGCAAAATCGAAATCAACCCTGTTTTTCTGTCAGGTATGCGGTTATGAGTCCGTTAAATGGATGGGACAGTGTCCGGGGTGCAAAGAATGGAATACTTTTGTAGAGGAACCTGTTATAAAAACGAATCACGGAAAAACCAAAGCCTTAAGTAACAATGAACCCTCAATTTTAGAAGATATTGAAATCAATCATACATACAAATGTCTGTCAGGAATAGAGGAATTTGACCGTGTTATGGGTGAAGGAGTTGTGCCCGGATCCCTGGTCTTAATTGGCGGCGACCCCGGCATAGGTAAGTCCACTTTATTGCTGCAGGTGTGCAGAAAGTTCTCCGGTCATAATGATAAGGTGCTTTACATCTCAGGAGAAGAATCCTTACAGCAGATAAAAATGAGAGCGGACAGACTGGGGGAATTTTCAGATACTTTTTTTCTGATGTGTGAAACAAATTTAACCGTTATAGAAGAGACAATACGTAAATATAAGCCTAAATTTGTAGTTATCGATTCCATTCAGACCATGTATCATGAGTCGGTAAATTCCTCTCCGGGCAGCGTATCCCAGGTCAGGGAAACAACGGGTATTCTAATGCAGATAGCAAAGGGCCTGCAAATTTCCGTATTTATCGTAGGACATGTGACGAAGGAGGGTGTCGTAGCCGGACCTCGTGTACTAGAGCATATGGTGGATACGGTATTGTATTTTGAAGGAGAACGTCATGCCTCTTACCGTATATTAAGAAGTGTTAAGAACCGATTTGGCTCTACCCATGAAATAGGAGTTTTCCAAATGGAGGAGAATGGGTTAACAGAGGTAAAGAATCCCTCTGCCTATATGTTGAAGGGAAAGCCGAAGGATGCGGCAGGCTCCATAGTGGTATGCTCTATGGAGGGCACCCGGCCTATATTAATAGAAATACAGGCACTTGTCTGCCGCTCATTTTTTCAAATCCCCAGGAGGCAGGCAACCGGTACGGATTATAACAGGGTAAATTTACTTATGGCTGTCCTGGAAAAGAGAGTAGGTATTCACTTGTCGGACTGCGATGCTTATGTGAATATAGTGGGAGGTCTGAAGGTGAATGAACCGGCCATTGATTTAGGGATAACTATGGCGGTTGTGTCCAGTTATAAAAACCGCAGCATGGAAGATACACTCATTGTATTTGGTGAAATTGGTCTGAGCGGAGAAATTCGTCCTGTAAATATGGCGAAACAAAGAGTCTTGGAAGCGAAAAAGCTTGGTTTCAAAACCTGTGTGGTACCTGATGCATGCATGGAAGGCCTGACAGATATGAAAGGTATGAAAATAATCGGAGTTAAGACTGTGGCAGAAGCGATAGCTATCATATAGAAGCAAATATATAGAAGCAAATATATAAAGGCCTGCATATGATAAGGGATTCTATTCGGCAGCAGCTTTTATTTTTATGGTTTCTTTTCCGAAAAAACAGGCAGCCTGATAATTTTTAATATCATCTGCTTCCGTAGTGATATCATCAAAATACAGAACATATGGCCGGACGGAAAAAGCGTTAACTTCGACATTGGTTTTGCTCTTATCTCCATAAAGAGTAAAACGGCTTCCCATCTCTGCATCATAGGTCTTTGCTTCACCGGTTGTCAGAGAATAATAAGCGGATACGGAGGAAAAGGTATTGATAGCCAGCCAGTTACAGGACAAAATCATAAATAAAAAAGCAGAAGCAAAATAAGGAAGGGATATATGATTCGTTTTGGAATCATCAATTTTCTGCATAAGTATTTTTTTATGGAGCCATCCCAAGAGATAAGTAACATCGGCAAAAAGTAACAGCAAATAAAAGAAGAACATAATATTGACCGCTCTGCCTCCGCCGATACCTCCCGTACCGTAAACAGTTGGGGTAAAAGTAGCGGAGAATATACAAAAGCTGAATCCGATAAATAATAAGGGGAATTTAAATGAAAAGTCCAGCTTTTTCACAATATTCCAAATACTGCACCCCGAATTTAAAAGACAAAAATATGGATTCCAGGGGGGAATAGGAAACGCCGATCACGGATTTTCGAAGTGCATTGCCGGGTGCGGCGGCACTTATGATAAAGGAGATTAAAATAGTGAAAAAGGGAACAGCAACATATTTGATCTGCCTTTTATCTATTAGGAAAAGGAGAAATATACAGACACAAAATAAAATCAGTGTTAGTAAAACCGTAATATAATTTCCTCCCCCTATTATAATTCCCAACAGGGAAGCAAGGAGGATAAAAAGTATCTTTTGTGTTTTTCTTTTCTCCTTCAGCATAATAAGGATGATACCCAATACCGTCAGCATAACGGAATGCATGAAAACATAATGAACGGCACCGTTGAACCAATAAAAGGCTTCAACGGGTGAATAAACAAGCTGAATGGATAAAAACAACAGGATACTGCTGACTGCCAAATATTGATAACGGTTGGCTTTTAAATAGGTAATCAGAACGGTCCTTAAAAAAAAGAACATGCTGAATAGCAGGGAACCAAGCATGATAAAAGGGGTTATTGCATATAATCTTTCTCCGAAAACCGACGGCTGGAGGGACATGAGGAAAATGGAGCTGAAGGTCCCCTGCCAATCCGTATAAGCTGTTTGTACTTTCTGGGCAGCCGCAGCCATAGCGGCCCATATGGAATGTGTATTTTGCCAGGCCTGCCTGGCTAAAAGACCATAACTGTAATCATCGGCACAGGAATGATCATATCTGGCAATATAAAGTAATGGTAGTAAACTAATAATAAATAAAAAGAGAATAATATAAGATATCGTCTTTTCCGTCTTTAATTTAGCAAGCATAACTGCCTCCTTCAAATAATCACTCATATTATTCCATCGTCACATAAGAATGTCAACAAATCACACAAAATATTAAGAAAATCGTATACAATTTGACCGAATAGAGTCGGTGTTTCTTTATGCCAAACAACATATTATATTAAAAAAGTGTTAAAAAATTGTGAACTTTTTTAGATATCTGTTTATAACTTTCAGGCTGTTTTTATTGACAAAATAATTGTGATATGATATAAATATTAAGCACGCTAAAATTAAGCAAATAGGGATATAGTTCAGTTGGTAGAACGTTGGTCTCCAAAACCAAATGT
>CAMJWQ010000272.1 GCA_946409475.1 uncultured Lachnospiraceae bacterium | reverse complement strand
TGAAAGGATTTTTTCCTACGAACCCCTGCCCATGGACGAAGCCGAACGCGGGCAGGTTGGTATTCCAAGAGTATTAAATATGTATGAAAATTATCCTTTTTGGTTTACCTTCTTTACCAGGTTAAAATATCAGGTAGTACTGTCCCCAAGCTCTACACACAAAATATATGAATTGGGTATCGAATCCATTCCCAGTGAATCGGAATGCTATCCCGCCAAGCTGGCTCATGGCCATGTGACCTGGCTGATCAGACAGGGCATTCCATACATATTTTATCCTTGTATCCCCTATGAACGAGAAGAATTTACCGAAGCGAACAACCACTATAACTGCCCTATTGTCACCTCTTATGCGGAAAACATTAAAAATAACATCGAAGAAATCAGTAATGGGGGAATTCGTTTCGAAAACCCGTTCTTTTCCTTTAAGGATCTGGATAATTTAATAAAACGGCTGCAGGAGGAATTCCCTGCTCTCCCTCCTGAGGAAGTGGAAAATGCCGCAAGGGAAGGCTGGAAGGAATTAGAAACCGCAGGGGAAGACATAAGGAAAAAAGGGGAAGAAACGATTGCTTACCTGAAGGAAACGGGAAAAAGAGGTATTGTATTGGCAGGAAGACCTTATCATGTGGATCCGGAGATACATCACGGCATACCGGAATTGATTGCCTCTTATGATATTGCCGTATTAACGGAGGACAGCGTAGCTCATTTGGCTAAGGTGGAACGTCCCTTAATGGTCATGGACCAATGGATGTATCATTCCAGACTTTATGCGGCGGCAAGCTTTGTAAAAACCACCGATAATATTGATTTGATCCAGTTAAACTCCTTCGGCTGCGGTTTGGATGCGGTGACAACGGATGAGGTAAGTGCTATCTTAACGAAATCAGGAAAAATCTATACCTGTTTAAAAATTGATGAGGTAAATAATCTGGGCGCGGCCAGGATACGTATCCGCTCCCTGTTATCAGCCATTCGTGTAAGAGAGCAAAAGGAAATCGGCAGAACCGTAGTTTCCTCTGCCTATGAACGTGTCCTTTTTACGGAGGAAATGCGCAGGGATTACACCATATTATGCCCTCAAATGTCCCCGATTCATTTTCGGATTATAGAGACCGCCTTTCAATCCAGCGGTTATCATTTGGAGATTCTTCCCAATGACAATAAGAAGTCCGTAGACGTCGGGTTAAAATATGTCAATAACGACGCCTGCTATCCTTCCTTAATGGTGGTAGGCCAGATTATGGATGCCATCCTGTCGGGAAAATATGATGTGAACAAGCTGGCAGTCATTATTTCACAAACAGGAGGCGGCTGCCGTGCCAGCAACTATATCGGCTTTATCCGGCGTGCATTGGAGAAAGCAGGCTATTCCCATATTCCTGTCATCTCCATTAATTTAAGCAAATTGGAAGCCAATCCCGGCTTCAAGATTACACTGCCTTTATTGGAGAAGGGATTATTCGGCGTTTTATTAGGGGATATTTTAATGCGCTGCTTATACCGTACCAGACCTTATGAAAAAGAAGCAGGCAGTACCAATGCCTTATATGAAAAATGGAATGAAGCCTGCAGGGAATTTGTTTCACAAAAACATGCCTCCTACTTTAAATTTAAAAAACTCTGTGTGCAGATCATACGGGAATTTGATATGCTTCCCAGAATTTCCATAGAAAAACCTAAGGTGGGAATAGTGGGAGAAATATTGGTTAAATTTTTACCCGCAGCCAATAACTATCTGGCTGAGCTTTTAGAGGCGGAGGGAGCCGAGGCTGTCGTTCCCGACTTAACTGACTTTTTACTCTACTGCTTTTATAACCAGAATTTTAAATCTGAAAAATTAGGCTTTAAAAAATCAAGTGCCCTGAAAGCAAATTGGGGAATAAAAGGAATTGAATGGCTGCGTCATACGTCAGTCAGGGAATTTGAAAAAAGCAGGCATTTTTCCCCGCCTGCTAAAATTGAAAAGCTGGCGGAAATGGCTTCTCCTATCGTATCGGTAGGAAATCAAACGGGTGAAGGCTGGTTTTTAACCGGCGAAATGATGGAATTAATACATAGCGGAGTGAATAACATCGTGTGTGCCCAGCCCTTTGCCTGCCTGCCCAATCATGTGGTTGGAAAGGGGGTTATCAAGGAGCTTAGACATCATTATCCGGAATCCAATATCGTAGCCATTGATTATGATCCCGGTGCCAGCGAAGTCAATCAGGTAAACCGTATTAAGCTGATGCTTTCCACGGCCTTTAAGAATTTAGAGGGTGCAAAGAGCATATAGTCCCGTTTGCGGATAATCGGCCGGTAATAAAAGACAGAGAACAGACCACCGGTTTTTACCGGTGGTCAAATTATTTTACAACCTCGATTCCGATTAGTTCGCCTTCTCCGTCAGCATTGAGCTTTGTGTAGTCACGCACAGCCCTTATATTCACCTCTCCCTTTCCGTCGGGACTCATCAGCTGCCGCATAGAGCCTTTGAATTTTCCGCTTTCCAAAGCCTCACCATTTGACGATAGGATATCCATGAATTCCCGCACAAGCTTTCCATCATAGTAAAAGCAGTTCTTTTCCTTATCATAATTCAGACCAAAAGGCTCATACACGGAATACTCCTTTGCCAGTTCATCCGGTGTCATCATACCTTCTGAGCTATAATCGGCTGCATAAGTACTTCCCTGTGTCATAGACATGCCGGCATCCGCCGTATCGGTCGGGCCATCGCCTGATATGGCTTCCGTCTGGACCGGATAATCCTCGTACTCCGAAAAATCTGCCCCTGCATTTTCCGTGCTTTGGACGCCATTTGTTACTGCCGTGCTTCCGGTGGCGGTTCCCGCCGGATTGGTAGCAAACACTACGACCATACCGGCAACCAGGGCCAAAGCCAGTATTACCCCGATAAGAGAGGTTCTCTTTATCTTCATAATTGACACGATCCTTTCTTCAATAGCATTTTTACTGAAATTATTTACAAGGGGCGTGAAACGGTTTTTCTTTTCCTCCAGCCCAAGCAATGTCAGGGCATAGGCTGATTTTACATTTTCTCCAAAGGTCCTCACAACGGCCTCGTCACAGGATAATTCCATATCACGGTTTGCCAGTACATACATCAGCCATACAAAAGGATTAAACCAGTGAACACATAAAGCCGTTGCCATCACCAGCTTTGTCAATGTATCCAATCGCCGTATATGCACGAATTCGTGGGTCAGGATATAATGCAGCCGGGTCTCGTCCGCCCAATCCGTTTGCTTTGGCAGAAGTACGACAGGCCGGAATATCCCGTAGGTCAGGGGAGCGGCTATTCTATCCGACTGCCGGATTTGAACCTTCCGCCACATTGGATTTTCCTGCCGCCAGAGCTTCTCAAACGCATTGTCAACCGGAAGTGAGGTCCTATACTCCCTGCGGCAGCGCAGATGTGTTATAAGGAAAAACAGGACACAAGCTGTCAAGCCTGCGAACCAGATCATCCGTACAGGGGACATATTTGCATACACCATTTCCGGAAAGCTTGGAACGGTTTCCGTAATTGCCGTATTGTAAGGCGTAACAGGTACTCCTGCCAATGGCAAATCTCCTTCATAAAATTTATTTTTCAGTATATCTGCCGCCGAATAAATACTGAACCGTGATGGAATGGAAAAGGGAACCAGCAGACGGCATAAAGCCACTCCCCACAGAACGGGAAAGGTCTTTTGGGGCAGCTTGTGCAGCAGCAGTGCACGAATGATTGTGATAACCAAAATAAGAACAGCAGCAGAAAGACTCATTTTTAACAAGCTCATAACCATCCCCCTATTCCAGACTATTCACAAGCTGCTTTAGTCTTTCGATTTCCTCGGGGGACAGGTTTTTGCTCCCTAAAATAGAAGCAACAAGCTGATCGGCAGCACCGCCATACATTTTGTTGATGAGTTCCGTTGTTTCAAGCTCCCTTGCCTGTTCAATGGTGACAAGAGGATGGCACACAAAGCTGGGTTCCATACGCTTAATCGCCCCCTTATCGATACATCTTTTGATTAGGGTGTAAGTCGTGGTCTTGCTCCAACCGACTTGCTCTTTCAGGATTTCTGCCGTCCGCTTTGCGGTGGTATCTCCATTTTTCCAGAGAACGTCCATTATCTTTAGTTCTGAATCAAATAACTTGATTTGCATGACCAGGCTCCTTTACAAAGATATTTTACTGCAGTAGAATGATTATGACTTCATTTTACTCTGGTAGAATGACTTTGTCAATAGAATACCATAAGACTTTTTATTCGTATCCACATTTTTTCTATTGCCTTCCTGGCAGTACTGTCTTCAAATTCCGTAATTGATCTTAAGGAATTAACGGCTTTCATGACTTTACTGTCAAAAGGAATTTTTCCAACCACAGGCAATTCTCTTTCCCCTGCATAGTTTTCTATCTGTGATGCCATCTCCAAATTAATATCATATTTATTGATGCAAATCATTATCTGTGTTTCAAAATGCTCTGCCAGTTCTAAAATTCTCTTTAAATCATTGAGACCTGATTTCGTTGGCTCTGTTACGATTAGCACCGCATCCGTATCCGTTATCGACGCAATAACGGAACATCCGATTCCGGGAGACCCGTCAATCAGTGTAATTTCCTGTTTCTCTGAAAAACGTTTTGCATTTTTTCTAAGATATGTTACCAATTTTCCGGAACCGTCACTGCCAATTTCCATCGCGGCTCTTGAAATTATTCCCCTGCCTGTTTCCGTTATATACGTATCTGCCGTTTTTTCTTCTTTTAACTGAATGGCATTCCGGGGACAGACAATAGTGCAGGCACCGCATCCTTCGCATGAAAATTTATCAACTTTCCTATTTTTTATGGCATCGAATTTACAGATTTCCTCGCAAATTTTGCATTCCTTACAT
>CAMJWQ010000271.1 GCA_946409475.1 uncultured Lachnospiraceae bacterium | reverse complement strand
TTTTTTAATTGAATTTATTATTTTTTGATTTTTCTTTTTCAATGCTATCTTCCTCATTTTGTTTTAACAAATAAATTCCCTGAATAATGGAAAACATAATTAATGTACTTAAGACGGAGCTGCCCCCATAGCTGATTAAGGGCAATGTCACTCCCGTTAAAGGAATGAATTTAATGACGCCCCCGATGGTTAAAAAGACCTGAAATCCGAATATGACACCCAGCCCCAGTCCTATTAACCTGTAAAATTCGTCCTTTAACTGCATGGCTACGTTAATAAACATGATAAAACAACTGCTATATATTAAAATCAGGCATAACGCGAAAATACCGCCCAGTTCTTCCGAAATGGCTGAAAAAATAAAGTCGGTTTCCACCAAGGGTATCTGGGTGGGAGCTCCCTGATAAAGTCCCATTCCAAACCATCCGCCTGTTCCGATAGAAAATAAGGATTGGGTTATCTGATAACCGGCATCTTCAATGACACTGAAAGGATTGCTCCAGGCCAGAACACGCACTCTTACATGAGCAAATAAGCGGTAGGCTATTACGGAGGCTATGGAGCCCGATAACAAACCCGCCAATAAATAAAAGGGATTTTTTACCGCTACATACAGCATCATGATATAGGTTATAAATATGATAAGCCCTCCTCCCAAATCTTTAGACAAAACCAAAACCAATACATGCAAAAAGGCGATGGCGCTGGTAATGACAATTTGTTTAAAGGTTGTGGATTTGACGTACATGGCGGCAACAAAAAAGATAAATAATATTTTAACAAATTCCGACGGCTGCAGGGTAATACCGGCTATGGAAAAGGATAATTTCGCTCCGTTGGTAACACGGCCTAAAATATAAACAGCCGTTAAGGCCATAAAGCCCAAGGCTCCGTAAATATAGCCGAAATGCCGTAATAATTTCAGCTTTTTTATGAGATAAGGTATCACCATGGTTACGGCGAGTGAAATCAAGGTGATTTTAAATTGCCTTACCGCCTTATCATAGGATAATCTTGTCAGCATAATAAAGCTGATGGATAAAAACATACACATATTGTTTAATAATAACCGGTTTATTCCTGGGTAAATCGTTCGGTAAAGGGCCATCACACCAAATAACAGTACCTGCTGAAAGCCATAGAATATAATCAATTCCAGGTTTTCGGTTTCGAAGCAGATTACGGTAAAAGCAATAAAATGTATGAGAAACATAAAAACATTCTGCCTGGTAAATATGTGATTTTTTTTTCTTTCCGTTGTATTTTTAAATACGAAAAAGCAATCAAAGGTATATATGGCAATTAAAATAATCATGATATACCTGGATGCTTCGGTTATTAAATTCTGCATATATCCTTCACCTATTCCACACCGCGTCTGAAATGACCCTTGGTATAAATTTGTATTGGGCATTTATTCTCTTCCTCAGAAAAAAATAAACAACTGTAATATTCCGTGATCTGCCGTACTTCTGTTTCGGATTCCCCTGTAAAATGCAGCCTTACGCTTTTTGGCTTCTTTTGCTTTATAATTCCGGCTTCCGTATGAAGAGATAAAGGCAGGCTGTTATATATGGTATTATAACAGCACATGCAATTATTTTTTATCATAAAGCTTTTTTGATATCGGTCCTTTATCTGCAGCATTTCATTGCCTCCATGACAGCCCGGAAAATTTTTCTTCAGGCATTGCGCCGTCGTCATAATGGGCAGGTATCCGTATACCATACATTCACTGCTTTGCATACCCCGTTTTTTTAATTCCTTACTGTTTAATTCAAGCGGCACCGTATCCGAGCTTATGCCCTGCTCTTTCCAAAAGGCTATGGCCTCCCTGTTAAAAGTATATACATTGGCATCCAATATCATTGGTTTTGTAAATCCAATCTTCTTTAACCATTGAAATTCTTCCGCATTTCTTATCATTAATCCATCCAGTGGAAGCCGTAAAAAATCTTTATATGATTTTTGAAATATTTCCCTGGTCCGTAAACGAAATACGGTGGGCATAATATAGTAACATTCTTTGCCGGCATCATGACATTCGTATATGCTTTCCTGTAATCCCTTTAAGGTTTCCTCCATACTGTTAAAGCAAAGACTGTCCAAATAAACACGGCTTATCTTGCCTGCCGGCAGCAATGGACGCATTTGCCGTATTTGCTCTACGGAAGCATGTAAGGCAATATCCTGTTCCGTGCCTCCGACAACCGGCCGGCCTGTCTTCCCAGGCCTCTTATTATCCCTGGATTTATTTTTTCTTCTATAGCTGTTCGTAATTTCCTTTTCCAGCAAAGATAAAGCGTTTCTTCGTAAGGCATTTAATTCTTTTACACTCATATAGATATTATCATCCATCTCAATCTGAAGAGAGTTAAAAAAGAAGGGAGAATCTCCCGTTTTTAAAATCTGTTTTTTAACCATATCCTTCGTAAGCGGCTGATTGACCGCCTCACTGACTGTCTCCCCGCAGCATGTGACTTCCCGGCTCTCCCTTCTTACCGTAAGGACTGCCCTCCGATGTAAGGATAATTTCATATTTCCGTTTACGGGAAGAGCACTGTTGGGGCTTTTATATTTTTCACCGACATGTTGCAGCAGCCTTTGATTACTATCCTGATAGCCGGGCTTATCTAATGTTACCATATGCTTTCCATTATGGCAATGATAATAACCGGTGGAGGAGGCACCTCTGCTGTAAAGCTCCGATAATAATTGTTTATCATTTGCCTTTATGCGTTGCTTTTTATCCGGCTGCTCTATAAATTCATCCAGATATCTTCGGTAGATTTCCGTAACTCCCGCCGTATATTCAGGCTTTTTCATACGTCCTTCTATTTTGAAGGACGTAATGCCGGCATGAACTAATTCCGGTATCATATCTATGGTGGACAGATCCTTCAGGCTTAATAAATAAGGATTCTTCCTGTCGCTGACACAGCTATTCCCCTGGTAGAGCTCATAAGGCAGACGGCAGGGCTGGGCACATCTTCCCCTGTTTCCGCTTCTTCCTCCTAAGAGGCTGCTGAACAGGCATTGCCCGGAATAGGCAAAACAAAGCGCACCATGGATAAAGCTCTCGATTTCTATCTCCGGCACCGTTTTATGAATATGCGCTATTTCCTTTAGGGAAAGCTCTCTTGACAGAACTGCCCTTGTTACACCGATTTCTTTAAGAAATTCCGCACCCTCGGCTCCCGTTATTGTCATTTGGGTACTGGCATGAATGGGGAGATCCGGAAAATGCTCTTTAATAAACCGTATAACACCCACATCCTGTACGATAGCACCATCAAGCCCCTGTTCGTATAAAGCTCCCATATACTCATACAAAGCAGGAAATTCCTCATCCTTACACAGGGTATTTACCGTCAGATACAGTTTCTTTCCACGAATATGGGTATAATCAATCGCATCCGCCAGCTCATGCTCATTGAAATTTTTTGCATATGCTCTTGCACCAAATTTATTACCGCCGACGTAAACGGCATCGGCACCCGCATGTACAGCGGATATCATGGCTTCATAGGATCCGGCCGGGGCCAATAATTCCATTGGGAAAGTATTCATGTAAATTTCTCCAAACTATTAAGATAAGGCTGTCATTTGACAGCCTTATAGGTATTTGATTTTCTGTTTTTTTCCAGCTCAGTTTCCAATTTCACAATTCTTAGCTGGGCATCCTTCAGCAGTTTCTCTAATTCTTCTTTTTCTTTTTCCGTTTCTTCCAGCTTCAATTTTACGGAAATCAATTCATGATTCCTGTCATATAATTCTTTGTTTTTTATTTCTATTTCTTCATCAAAAACGTCAGCCTGTTCTTTTGCCTTAAAGTAATCATCTGCAATGTTAAGCTGCAGCAGAATATTCTTCATATCAACAGACTGCCGTTTAAAGCTGTCAAGCTTATTATATGCAGAAATCTTATTATTCATATAATTTGCTACCTGCTGTAAATATTCAGGACGTTCAAATCCGCTCAATGTCAAAACTTTCCCGTCGATAATTACTTCCACTTCCACTTTAGAAGACATTTTCTCACCTCATCGAGATTCTCTTTCGGTACGGCAGTACTAGATATATGGCTCCCTGCTTTTAGATATACTATATCTATTATACCCAATAATACGAGAATTCTCAACTGTTTTTTATAAATTCGGTAAGAAAGACGTTTTACATCCTGTTCTGCTGCATATATTATTTAGTTATCCTTTTTTTGCACCCTTACTCTCCAAATAAGAGCTGCTATGGCAGCAGAAAAAAGTACGAAAGTAAACAGGATAAGCGGCCAGCTCCAGACTCTGTTATTGTCCCCGGTTTGCATACCGGTATCGGATGATTGCAGATTTTCAGTTATCCGGACACTATTTTCAGATATTTGTACGGCTGCATAATAGCTAAAGTGAGATGTTTCAAAAATGATATAACCATCTTCTGTTACGGCTTTCATATCTTCTATGGCATTATTTTCATCATCGTACCATAATAAATAGCTGTCTTTTTTTTCATTGTCAGCAGCAGGAATCTTTACCGTCACCCAGCCCTTAAATGGGGGAATCACCTGATTGTCCTGATCCAAAAGTGAAATATCCATTACTTGTACATTGTCATATTCCGACCATTTTATATTGTCTCTCAACAATTTATAAATAGCATCATAAACAGACCCTTCCCTGCCGCCGCTTTGCAGCATATTTACCTTAAGAGAAAGACCGGTTATGCCTTCGGGTAATACGGTATTTGATAAATCCACCTCTATTCCTGTTTCGGCATTGCGAAGCAATAAGGGAAGTGTTTGCTTTTTTGTATCGTTATTACCGGCTTCGGCAGATTCATCTGCTGCTTTTACAGAAGGCTTTGACGCTCGCTTTCCCGAATCGGCAGCCGATGCCGGTTCCTTTACATTCTCC
>CAMJWQ010000270.1 GCA_946409475.1 uncultured Lachnospiraceae bacterium | reverse complement strand
GGTATCCGTATCAGGAAATAAATTCTTTTTAAACCCACAGATTTCTTTCTCCAGTTTCTTATAGCCATCTTTATCCGCCGTAAAATCTACCATCAGGTTTTGAGGCTGAAAGATCAGAGCAGCGACTTTTTTCAGCATTTCTATCAGCCGGTCTTTTCTTAAAGCAAAATTTTCTTCAATATCGGAAATAAACCGATAAAAAGATATCCCACTGATCAGGTCCGTAAAATAAGCCGTCTTGGAAAAATACGACATAGACCTCATGGCAGCCACAGAATGTCCGGAGGTATTCATATTCATTTCCAGTCTCGATTTTAACTGGGCTATTATCTCATAAAGCCTTTTTTCGTTTTCAAATTTAGTCGTCAGTATAATATTTTTAATTAAATCTAAGGAAATTCCCAAATTATCATAGAATACCTTACTGCTGATTTCAAACATGATTTTATAATCTGTTACATCTTGATAATTGGGATACATATTAAGGGCACTGGCAATACCGCCTGTTTTCATGTTGATTTCATTAAAAAGCTCCGCATAAGAATACCGGTCCGTATCCATAAAAATCAAGGTATATCTTAATAAAGCCACATAAGGTATCCATTCCATCGGCACCTTCTGCATATGGAATAGCAAGCTGACATATCCGATTCCGTTGGTGAAAATATCGTGATGCAGGATTAAGGTATGATCCACATAATTTTCTTTATTATAAAGAGGCTCCGGTTCTTTTTCGATATCCTCTCTCATTAGCATGGGGATTTTCTTAAGGTCCTCCAAATCCGAAGGTTCTTCCTGATATTTTCTAAGGTTATGGGTTTTATCAACCAGCTCCTGTAATTCTTCCTTACTCAGGCTTTCTTTATAGGTTTTTAATTTTTCCTCCAGTTCACGGTCCATTTTAGCCGTCAGCCCTTTTTCAGGTTCTATAATAACATAAGAAACATGGGCATTTTGTAATAAATATTTATCCACCAGCTCTTCAAAATAATCCGTTTCCACCTGCTTCTTTAAAAAGTCAAAGGCTTCATCGGATTCCAGATAGAGAAAGGGTTCCTTATTATCATAAAGCCAGCTGTCAAAGGATTGCAGACCATAAATCAGTCCCTTCGGATAAGACCCAAAATCTGCCTCCCTATATTTAAACTCATAGTAATTGATGCCGGCTTTTAAAGCACTGCGGTTAATTTTATTGGCCACCAGCTTCTGCAGGGTCTCTCTGACGGTGCCGGCAAATTCCTCTTTGTCCTTTGTATTTGCATTTTTGGCAATAATGGAAAATACAGGCTGTAATATTCCGTTATTATAAGAGCTCATAATATCCTTACCTATTTTCTTATCTAAGAGAGCCTGCTTAACAGGTGCTCCCGGAGCCGCGATTAAGGCATATTCCAAGACCTGAAACGCATAGGTCAATTCCTTTTGCAGTCCTGTACCGATAACGGCATTAAAAGACAGGTAGGTATTATTTTCTTCCGTTTCCGTACTGGAAATGGAATATTTATGATACCGTTCAATGGGACTTGCAAAGGAAGTCTGTAATTGAATGGCGGAATCAACAGGCATAACATCATATTTTGATAAATACTGGGTATCCAGCCATTGCAGTCTCTCTTTCATGTCCATATTCCCATACAAATAAATATAACTGTTGGAGGGATGATAATATTTACTGTGGAACATTAAAAAATCCGAGTACTGAAGCTCCGGTATCACCTCCGGATTACCGCCCGATTCAAAGGAATAGGCCGTATCCGGAAACAGGGAATTTAAAATTTCCCGATCCAGAACGTCCTCGGGAGAAGAAAAAGCGCCTTTCATTTCATTATAAACCACACCGTTAATGGTAAGAGGGCTTTTCTCATCTTCTATTTCATAATGCCAGCCCTCCTGCCTGAATATCTCTTCCCTTTCATAAATATTCGTAAAAAAGACCGCATCCATATAAACATGCATCAGGTTTTTAAAATCTTTATCATTACAGCTGGCTATGGGATACAGGGTTTTATCCGGATAAGTCATGGCATTTAAAAAGGTATTTAAGGAGCCTTTCACCAATTCTACAAAGGGATCCTTTGCCGGGAAAAGCTTAGATCCGCATAGTACGGAATGTTCCAGAATATGGGGAAGACCCGTACTGTCCTTAGGAGGTGTGCGAAACCCAATGGTAAATACTTTATTAACATCATCATTGGAAACCAACAGTACATGAGCACCGCTTTTTTTATGCTTATATAAGTACCCCTCCGCATTAATATCCTTAAGCTTTTTGCTTTTTAACAGCTCATAATTTTCTATTTCATTTACATTCATGTGAGAACCTCCGCTTTTTCTATCAGTGTTGCCTTTTTTTATTATATCATTCTTTTTGCCGGTGGAAAAGACAGAAAAAACGGACAAGCTTTATTCTGCTACTCTTAACCGTTCCACTATGGTCAGGCGCGCTGTAAAACGATATGCCATAAGAGGCAGTATGACACCAAGGAGCAGGAATACGGGCAGCACCAGAAGTATCGGCAGCAGGGTAAACCGATAGGTAAAGAACCAGATCACACCGCTTAAGGCATTATCCAGAAGTATACCGGTAAAGAGCGTCAAAACCAATGAAAGAAGCAGGGTGAGGACCACATAAAATACCCCTTCACAAACCAGCATAGTCTTTAACTGACGGCCTGTCATTCCGATGGACTGCAGCATGGCAAATTCCCGTTTACGCGTCATGATGGAGGTGAGAATCGCATTTAAGTAATTCAGCACTCCCACAAAGCCAATGACAGCACTCAGTACACCGCCCATCATAAGGAACATGTTCCGAAAGCCTGCAAATTCCTCCGTATAAGACTCCCTGGATTCATAATCCATAGTCGGGTCAATATTTTCCGTATAATCTTTGAGAAAGCTTTCCATAGCGGCATTGGATTCTTTTGTGGTATCAAAAATATAGGTCATTACATCAGAGCAGCCCGTATCCCGTTTAAAGACTTCCGAGTTCAGTATAAACTGGTCGGAGCCATAGTAGCGGAAGCTCATGGGATTTTTCATGGCGACACAGGCAGCTACCGTGTAGGCCACCTCGTGATATTCGGCAGCACGAATGGCATAATTGGACTCTTCCGGGGCCTCTTCCCCATATATCTCTCCCGTCTGCGGATTATAATACTCCCACTTATCCACATAACGCAGCGTTACCTGGTCTCCCACTTCTGCCCAACGGCTGTCCTCCTCCGGATTATTATAATCATCCATAAAATATACCGCTGCAATGGCATTCTGCCCGGGGTCATATAGCGGTGAAAGCTCTCCCGAAACTACCGTTAGGTGATCCAGGGGAAAGGCTTCCATCCCATAGAGATCGATACCGTCTGCTACCAGTCCGTCAGGGGTGCGTTCTTCATATTTAAGCATTTGATCTATGGTTTCCTCATCGTTCCACTCTTCATAAAAATGACGATACCTGTCTTCCGTAATAAATTCCTGTGCCCCCCTGAGAGGCCGTAAATACGTCCGGAATCCGTTATTCCACCCTGGGCATCGATAGCATCGACAGCCGTCTCAGGAACTGCCGTCTCATTACTGAAAATATTTCCTCCCGTTTGGAAATACCCGGCATTCCCTGTGATGAAATCGGTGACTACAAAGTTCCGCAGGTATTTGTCCATATCAAAGCCCCTGGTAAAGATAACGGTTATCTGCAGAAGCAGTACGGCTAAAGTAAGGGACAATATTACTAAAACCGTTTTCTTCCGGTTACGGCCAAGATTCGCCATAGCCATGCGGTACACCTTTGTGCCGTTATAACTTTTCTTACTGTTCTTTTTTATACCGGTATTTTCCGTATAGCGCACCGCCTCCACAGGAGATACTTTCCCGGCCATTTTTCCGGGCTTACGGCAGGATATCAGTACGGTAACAAGAGAAAACAGCACCGCACCTATAAAGATGAGCGGATTGGCCGTAACAAAAGTATTTTTGTAGGACATCGTAGACATAATTACCGGTGTCAGGACATTGCCGCAAAGATAACCCAAAGCCAAACCAATAGGAATCCCCACTGCGGATAAAAGCAGCGCCTGTCTTAGAATAATCCGGCGAAGCTGCCGGCCTGTAGTTCCGATTGTCTTAAGAAGACCGTAAAAACGGATATCATTGGACACGGAAATTTGAAAGATATTATAGATTATCAGATATCCGGTAAGGATAATAAGCAGCAGCAAGGCAATGATTGCCATTATGGTTCCCGGATCTCCGTTACCTGACAGCTGTGCTCCCATATAAGCCCAATTAACACCAATGGCAATATAGTTATCCTTTCCGGCATCCTCCGTTTGATAACCGTGGTTCGCCAATGCTGTTACCAGGTCCTTTTCAATATGTGCGGCACTTTTCAGGTAAACATTCAAGTCCCATCTGCCGGTCAGGTCCCGGTCACCCTGTTTCTGATACCCGGACAGCACCTCTTCGGCATAGGACAACGGCACTATGGCATAACTGGCAACACCGGCTTCGTCATAGGTCCACCAGCCGGACAAAGTGAAGGTACCTGTCACCGGCTGGGGATATCCCGTATTGCTTCCCAGGTAATACGGTAATACGATTTCGGCACCGATCTTCGGCTCCACACCGAGAAGCTTTAATATCCGGGTATCGCAGGCAATTTGATCCGTCCCCTCCTTGGGCAGGGAGCCCTGCTCCGGGATACAGAAATAGCCCTCTGCACAGGTTTCTTCCATGTAACTGACCTCTACATGGGCTTTATGAAAGGGAGGATCCGAAGGCATCCCTAACAGCAGCCTGGCTCCCGTCCGCACCAGCAGCGGATCCTTTTCCAGCTCCTCCATTTGTTCCTTTGTAACATTTTTAAAGGTACCGTGCATATCGCCCCCCACCTGACGGAAGGTCGCCTGCTGAAAAGAATTAAGAATGGTACCGCCGATTGTAAATA
>CAMJWQ010000269.1 GCA_946409475.1 uncultured Lachnospiraceae bacterium | reverse complement strand
CCTTTTCTACCGCAGTACGAAGCGCTCCCTCATCCTGTACGATTTTTAATCCTTTTTCTTCCACGTATTTGTCAGGGTCGATATCGTCGGTAAACATGATTTCAAATACTTCTTTCGCCACATTACTGTTAATGGCTTTGGCATCCGTCAAGGCAATTAATTTTGCCAAATTAGACGGGGAAAAGGTGATATCCTCCGGCTCCATACCGTGTTCCTTTAATAAGCGCATGGTTTCCACCATAAGCCAGTTGGAAGCTTTTTTGGGGTTATGGCAAACGGCAACCGTTTCTTCAAAAATATCTGCCAAATGCTTTGAGGAGGTAATAATAGCAATATCATAGTCCGGTATCTCATATTCCTTTTTATAACGGGCCCTCTTTTCGTCCCTTAATTCCGGCTGCCTGTTTTTAATCTCCTGCAGCCAGTCATCACTGATGATAATGGGAACTAAGTCAGGCTCCGGGAAATAACGGTAATCCTGTGCATCCTCCTTGGAGCGCATGGCATAAGAGCTTTCTTTGGTATCATCCCATCTTCTGGTTTCCTGAACAACCTGTCTGCCCTCCTCCAATAATTCTATCTGTCTTTCTCTTTCTCCCTCAATGGCTCTGGCAATAGCTTTAAAAGAATTCAGGTTTTTCATTTCGGTCCTGGTTCCGAATTTTTCCGTTCCCGCTTCCCGTACCGACAGGTTAACATCGGCCCGCATGGAGCCTTCCTGTAATTTACAGTCGGAGGCTCCTAAATATTGAATAATCAGGCGGAGCTTATCCAGGTATGCAATGACTTCCTCAGCAGAACGCATATCCGGCTCCGATACGATTTCGATCAGGGGAACGCCGGAACGGTTAAAATCTACCAGGGAGCAGTCCTCCCATTCATCATGTATCAGTTTTCCGGCATCCTCCTCCATGTGAATTTCATGAATACCAACGACTTTCTTCCCGTCTTCCGTTTCGATCTCTATCCCGCCGTTACGGCAGATGGGAAGGTATAGTTGGGAAATCTGATAATTTTGGGGATTATCGGGATAAAAATAATTTTTACGGTCAAATTTACAATATTGTGTAATACTGCAGTTTGCGGCCAGACCTACGGCTATGGCATATTCCACCACCTGTTTATTTAATACGGGCAGGGAACCCGGCATTCCGGTACATACGGGACAGGTATGGGTATTGGGTGCTCCCCCGAATTGGGTGCTGCAGGAGCAAAATATTTTCGTTTTTGTCGCTAATTCTACGTGTACTTCCAGACCGATGACGGTTTCATATCGCTTACTCATTTATTTTGCTCCTTCCCTAATAATCGGTGCCTGTAAATACTCTCTTGTTTTTTCAAAGGTATAAGCGGCACGAATGATATTCTTTTCTTTAAAGCAGTCACCAATAAGCTGCATACCAATAGGCAGTCCTTTTGAGTCTAACCCGCAGGGGATGCTTATCCCCGGAAGACCGGCAAGATTAACGGATATGGTGTAAATATCTCCCAGGTACATCTTAATGGGATCGCTTAAGGATTCCCCCAGCCCCGGTGCCGTAGTGGGTGCTACCGGGCCAAGGATGACATCATATTTTTCAAAGGCCTTATCAAAGGCTTTTTTGATAAGCGCTTTTGTTTTTAATGCTTTTAAATAATAAGCATCGTAATAGCCGGAGCTTAGTACAAAGGAACCCAGCATGATTCTTCTCTTTACCTCCGCTCCAAAGCCCTCCGACCGGGTTTTTTTATACATATTATGAAGACCTTCAAAATCCTCCGTACGATATCCGTATTTAATTCCGTCAAACCTGGCCAGGTTAGAGCTTGCCTCTGCAGACGCAATGACATAATAAGCAGGTATGGCATACTCTACCAGGCTTAAATCAAATTCTTCGATAACGGCTCCCTTTTCTTCCAGTACCTTAGCCGCTTTCCGTATGGCTTCCCTTACTTCCCCTTCAAGTCCCTCGGTAAAATAATCCTTAGGAATACCTACTTTCATACCTTTCACGTCATCAATGAGTGCGGAGGTGAAATCATAAGCTTCTCTTTTTACGGAAGTGGAATCCTTGGAATCATAAGAGGCTATCGTTTCTAAAATAACGGCACAATCAGTAACATCCTTTGCAATAGGCCCTATCTGATCCAAAGAAGAGCCATAAGCCACCAGACCATAGCGGGATACGGTACCGTAAGTGGGCTTAATGCCCGTGACTCCGCAAAAAGAGCTTGGCTGGCGGATAGAACCTCCCGTATCGGAACCAAGGGCAAAGGAGCATTCCTCCAAAGCTACGGCAGCGCAGCTTCCCCCTGAAGAACCGCCGGGAACATGATCTTTGTTCCAGGGATTTCTTGTCGCCCCGAAATATGATGTCTCCGTTGTACTTCCCATGGCAAATTCATCCATATTCGTTTTTCCTATCACAATTGCTCCTGCCTTCTCCAGATTAAGAACCGCTTCCGAAGAAAAGGCAGGATTAAAATTTTCTAATATTTTCGAGGCACAGGTAGTTAAGATTCCCTCCGTGCACATATTATCCTTAATGGCAACAGGCACTCCTGCAAGAGGGGACCGTAATTTTCCCTCCTCTATCAGCTTTTGCACTTCTTCTGCTCTTTTTAATGCTTTTTCCCTGTTTACCGTGATAAAGCTTTGATATACGGAATCCTGCTTTTCTATCTGAAGCAAAGCAGCCGCTGCCGCTTCCCTTACACTTACTTCCTTAGCTTTTATCTTCCTGCCCAGTTCTACGGCCGTATCACTCATTAAACTCATTTCAGGCTCCTTTCTATTCCACCGTTTTCGGTACCTTGAAGCTGCCCTCTTTAGCGGCAGGCGCATTCTTCAGGATTTTCTCCCGTTCATCTCCATTCACAACGACATCCTCTCGAAATACATTATTGACGGGAAATACGTGAGACATGGGTTCCACCCCATCCGTATTCAATTCATTTAATTTATCAATATAGTCCAGCATACTGCTCATATCTTTTTTAGCCTGTTCTTTTTCTCTCTCAGATAATTCTAATTTTGCTAAGATACCGACATATTCAATGGTTTCATCTGTTATTATATCTGCCATAATTTCTCCCTCCTTACCTATTTATCATGATATTGCTAATTTTAATTTATTACATGATTCCCATGGTCATCACGGCTTCCTTAAACCGTGTCCGTACAGGCTCACCGGTTGATCGGTCATTGTCTGTACCTTATCCCTTTACGCAAAAAATCCCGGAATATTGACATATTCCGGGACGGATTTTCTTATCCGCGGTACCACCCGCATTGAGAATTGCTTCTCCTCTTTACTACTTAACGCGTATCACGTGCCACCCTACTAAGATCTCCCTTTCGAATAACAAGCTCCGGAGTGTTCCCTTTGTTTCTTCCGCTAAACGGCGCTCTCAGCCGGTGACGCCATATTCCTGTCAGTTTTCAAAACAAGAGTCTCTTTCATTGCCTTTTTCTTATATGGGACTTATGTTATCATATTCCAAAATATAATTCAAGTACTTTTACATTAATATATAGCATAGCGGGAGAAAACGAGGCACGGCCGAAGAAAGTATTTAATCTTTTCCGGCATATCGCTTTACTCCTGGGATATTTTTACAATTTCATATTGGGAATTAATCACCAACCACATTTGTACATAGTAATTCATAATATTCCAAATTCCCGTACCTCTTAATCCATATTCCTTTACTAATTCCATAATGGCTTCAATACTTCTGGCATCAATAAACCAGACAATATGTTGAACAGGTACCCCAAACCGATCCTCCGTATACTCAAAAAAGGGTGTTTGGGAAGCTTCATCAAATTGTATGACGGCTCCCGTCTGCCCTGCTAGGGCCAATGCGGATTCTATCGTCAGTGCCCTTGCTTTGGAAATTCCCACCAAATAAGGCAGATCCCAATCATAGCCGATAATAGGTAATCCGATATCTATTTTATCCGAAGGCATTAAATTTAATACGTATTCTAAGAACTGTTCCATAAGAGAATTGGAGCTTACCGGTGAAGGCGGTCCATAATTATATCCCCAATTAAAGTTCATTATTATAATTTCGTTTGCATCCCGGCCTATTGCAGTATAATCAATTTTTTCGAATTCTCCCGTGATATTACTGATAAAGATATTTGGTGTTATCGTTACCATCACATAAAAGCCTTCTTCATTTAACCGCTCCGTTAATTTTGTCACATAGCGGCTATATGTGTTTTGGTTTTCCCTGTTTAAATATTGGAGAATAATATTGATACCATAAAAGCCTTTCTTTTTCAGTATCGTTAAAATGTTCCGGATATGCCGCTCTGTTAATTCCTCACTGTATAAAATACTAAATACATTCTCCACGTTTCCGATTCCCTGTATGGTCAGGGTCGCCAGCAGCATAAGCGGAGCCACCCCGAATTCCCTTGCTGTTTTAATAATCTCTTCATCATCGGCTTCTGTTATTTCCGCGTCTTCTACTGTCCTGTAACCAAAAACGGATAAATAAGTTAAATAGGGCAGCGTTTTTCTTAGTGTATCTTTATTAATAAAGGTATTGGCGTAACCGTTCGTTGTCACCCTTCCCTGCGCATTATCGTATCGGATTACAATTGTTTCACCGGGGTAAATGTATTCCCGATCCATTAAGTAAGGATTGTTCCTTAAGATTTGCTGTAACGGAACTTCATTCTTTAAAGCGATTCCTGCCAAGGTATCTCCTGCTTCAACCGTATACACCTGTTCGGGGAACAGAATAATCAATGTCTGGCCTGCAACCAGGTTACCGGGATCGGTTATATCATTATCCTGAATGATTCTGGAAGCCGATACCTTATATTTATCGGCTATGGTATAGATAGTCTCACCCATCTGTACTATGTGTATAGCCATATTTGCCTCATATCATTATTTATTCTTATTATATGATTTAGTATATAAAAATTTCTTTAATTATGTTGAATTTATTCTTTCTTACTGTCAGGGAGCAAAAAAACAA
>CAMJWQ010000268.1 GCA_946409475.1 uncultured Lachnospiraceae bacterium | reverse complement strand
TCATTATATAGGGCAGGGAGGTTCCGTGATCCAAATGCAGGCAAACCGGCACCTTTGCTTTTTTTGCCAGCTTTGCCATAATCGGTCCGTTTTGTTCCAGTTCACCATATTCATCCCAGCATTCCACCTGGCCGAACATAATCGGTGCATTCATTTCTTCCGCCGCTTCAATTACGGCCTCTGCAAAAGGAAGAGAAGGAGATGTAAACATTCCCACACAATAATTATTTTTTTCCGCATCCTTGAATAATTGTTTCATATTAACCAGCATATCCTTACCTCTTTTCCTTTATCGTCAATCCGCTCTTGCTTTTGATTTTCTTAAGACATCTATAATAACCGCAACAAGTATAATAATCCCCTTAAATACGTCCTGCCAGAAGGAATTGATTCCCATTAAATTGAGTCCGTTATTCAAAACACCGATAATTAAGATACCGATAAAGGTACCGCCGACAGTACCGATACCTCCCGACATACTGGTTCCGCCGATTACTACCGCAGCAATGGCATCCATTTCAAAGCCCGTACCAAGAGTAGCCGCAGCCGAACCAAGACGTGCGGACCATATCAGGCCTCCAATGCCGCACAAAGCACCTATATAGACATAAGGAAGCATATTAAATAATTTTTCATTAACTCCTGAGTATTTCGCCGCCAGCCTGTTTCCCCCTATAGCATAGATATAATAGCCAAAACGCGTTTTGTTAAGCAGCAGCCAGGTAACCAGTAATGCGACAGCCGCATAAAGCACAATAACAGATACCCCTCCAAAGGTCTTTGTCCCTAATATGGTATAGGCATCATTACGGATCCGGATGGAAACACCTCCGGAAATAATCTGGGTAAAACCTCTTCCTATACTCATGGTGGCAAGAGTAGCGACAAAAGCAGGTATATTAAAATAGGAAACGGCAATCCCGTTAATCAAACCAATCAGACAGCCAATTAAAATACAGCAGACGACCGTTATCCATACGGGCATTTCCATATTGGTAACCATATACGCACCTATAACGCCGGAAAGTCCTACCGTGGATCCAACGGAAATATCAATCTGCCCCATCAGAATAGCCATCAGCATACCGCAGCATATAATGGCATTTACCGCATTAGATTTTAAGAGATTCAATAAATTTGACCCTGTTAAAAACTTATCCGTAGAAATTGCCGCAATCAAACACAAGAGCAATAATCCAATGATGGTTCCCAAATTACGCTTAAAATATCCTCCTGCCGAAATGAGAAAAGGATTTGTTTTTTCTGTTTTCATTGTCTGTTCCTCCCTATTCTTACCGTATATGTTCCAATGAGTCGGTGGCATATTTCATAATGATTTCCTGTGAAAATTCTTCCTGCTTCATTTCGCCGGTAATTCTGCCTTCACACATAATGTAGCAGCGATTACACATATTTATGATTTCCGGAAGCTCGGAAGAAACCATAATAATAGAAGTCCCCATGGAAGCCAGTTCATCAATTATGGCATATATTTCTGATTTGGAACCCACATCTATTCCTCTGGTAGGTTCATCCAAAATGATGACCTTAGGACCCTTAGCCAGCCATTTGCTTAGCACGATTTTCTGCTGGTTCCCTCCGCTTAAAAGACCGGCGCGCTGCTTGGGAGAGGTTATTTTAATGGAAAATTTTTTCCTGTATTCCTCTACCATACTTCTCCAGGCCGGCTTATTGACATGAATCCCTTTTACAAAATCTTTCAGGCAAACCAAACCCATATTAAATTCCACATCATTCAATAAGACCAGCCCTTCTCCTCTGCGGTCTTCGGATACATACACAATCCCCGCGTCAATGGCATCCTTTGGCCTTTTGATTTCAATTTTCTTACCGTCCAGTAATATTTCCCCATCTTTTTTCGATAAGGTGCCGAAAATAGTTTTCATCAATTCCGTACGCCTTGCCCCTACCAATCCGGCAAAGCCGACAATTTCTCCGTAATTTGCTTTAAAATTAACATTTTTGAAATACTTTTCGTGGCTGAGTCCTTTTACCTCCAAAGAGACTCCGCGAAGAGGATGTTCATTCCGCGTGTAATAATTGCTTAATTCTCTTCCCACCATTAGATTAATCAGCTGTTCTTTTTCCGCGTCTTTTGTTTTTACATCACCCACTGTTTTTCCATCCCGCATTACCATAATTCTGTCCGTAATACGAAACAGCTCCTCCAGCCTATGGGAAATATAGATGATTCCTACTTTTTTCTTTTGTAAAATTTCTATAATACGGAACAACGTCTCTGCCTCCCCCTGGGACAGGGAGGACGTCGGTTCATCCATGACCACGATTTTGGCGTCCGCCGAAATCGCCTTAATAATCTCCACCAGCTGCTGCATCCCTATTGATAAATCCCTTACTAATGCAGAGGCATCCAGATTCAGGTGAAATTCATCAATTACTTCCTGCGTTTCTCTTTGCATCCTCTTATAGTCAATCATACCGAGCCTACTTCTATATTCACGCCCTAAGAATACATTGGCTGCTATGGAGCGGTCCGGCACCAGAATAATCTCCTGGTGGATAATTCTGATTCCGTTCGCTCCGGCTGCGGCGGCAGAACTGATTTCCTTTTTTTCACCATTTATATATATGCCGCCGGCATCGGCCCTGTAGATGCCGCCAAGTATTTTAATCAAGGTGGACTTACCCGCACCGTTTTCACCCAATAAAGCCACCACTTCACCTTCACCAAGTTCCAGATCAATCCCCTTTAAGACCACATTGGAAGCAAATGATTTTGATATATCCGTCATTTTCAGCAAACTTGCTTTACTCATTTCACACCTCTCCATTCCTATTTGGTACAGCACGGGAGGTACGAGGAAACGGCAGCACTTCTGCCGTTTCTTATCGTACACAGGTTTTGTCTATTCCTCCAGTGAATCCCATGCGTCCAAATCAAATTCACCGATATTATCTGCCGTAATACTGTAGGATTCTATACTGGTCTGGAAATCCACTGTTTCACCGTTTAACAATGCCACGGCTTCCTTTACTCCCAGATATCCCATATAAGTAGGTCTCTGTGCCGAGCTCTGCACCATTTTTCCTTCACTTATGGCATGCTTGCCGATAGGTGCGCCGTCTTTTCCTAAAATATCAATTTCACCTGTTTTACCCGCTTCTTCCACAGCCTGTACCGCTCCTAAGGCAGAAGTATCGTTGATGCAGTAAATGACGTCAATATCATCATGTGCCTCCAATGCATCGGCTACCACATCAAATGCAACGTCCGTAGCACCGCCGCCTTCCACGACCTGAACCTCCACATACTTATCAGGGTCGGCAGCCTTTTCCTCAACAGCCTTCCAAAAGCCCTCCACATTAATGGTACAGGACTCTGCGGTCTGCAGATGCACGATCAGCACATTTGCTCCGTCAGGATGGTTCTCAACAACCCATTCCCCTGACAAATAACCTAATTGCGTATTATCGGAGGCAATGATGGCATCCACATAATCATAATCTTCTTCCGGTATCACATTATCCACATTAATTACCTTTACTCCGGCATCCCGGCAGGTCGTCAATACGGTATGGGCTCCGGCAGAGTCATAAGGTATATAGATCAGAGCATCTATCCCGCTTGCAATCATATCATCAATTTGAGATGCCTGTGTGGTGGGATCATTTTGAGGATCAAAATAAATCAATTCGGCTCCCAGCTCTTCACACGCTTTTTGCACACCTGTAAGTACCGCCGTAAAATATTCATTCGTTAATGTGTAAGGAGAAAAACCAATCGTATAGTTCCCGTCCTCCACAGCTTCCTCAACGGCTTCCTTTCCCGCATCGGATGCTTCTTCCGTACCTGCGGCATCACTTTCTTTTGTCGTTTCCGTATTTCCTTCCGCGGATTTATTACCGCATCCTGCCATGGACAGAGTCAAAATCCCCACCAGCAAAGCAGCTAAAACCTTTTTCATAAAATAATACCTCCTTATATTTTGTTCGAATAAACAATAATAATGTTTTATTCTGTTTTTTTGTTACAAATCCATGGTATCACATAAATAAAATGTTTGATATTGGTATTTTATATAAATAAAAAACATGATTTTTGTTATAAATAAACATATATTGTTCTATTTAGTTTGTTTAACAGAGTTTTTATCATCTTTCTTATATTTTCTTTTCTATAAGCCATTTTCAATGTTCGATTATGTTCTGTTTCTATTTGCAGCACAAGAAAAAGTCTGGATTACCTATTGCAGAACAAGATCGTGCGTATCCCACCCGGAAGGCTTTTTTATCCGACAGGAAATTCAGAGAAATTTTCTGTCGGATAAAAAAAAGCCATCACACTGTTTCTGCAGTGCAATAACTTTCTTTTCCGATACTTCCGATACACTTCTGCCTAATCCGCTATCGTTACGTCAACTCTATATCTTTTTAATAATTCCATTCCTTCCTTTTCTATGGCACTGTCTGTAATAACGCCCTTTACTCTGTTTAGAGAACCAAAATCATTCAAATCATAGGTATTAAATTTAGAGGAATCTGCCAATAAATAGGTTTCCTTTGCCAAATTAAAAATAGCTCCCTTTAATCTTGCTTCCGGCGAATATCCGTCATACAGCCTTCCGTCCGTTCCGATAGCCGCGGCCCCAAGAAAAGCAATGTCCAGTTGGTATTTCCTGATTTGCTCCTCAGCCATGGCTCCCGAGCTGCAGTTACTGATCGGTATCATCTCTCCTCCCAGCATGATTACGGACAGGTTTTCCATTCGCAGAGCCTGCTCAGCCACAGTCAGACTGTTGGTGACAATTACATTTCTGGACTCCTTATTGATAAAATGAACAATATTTCTTGTTGTTGACCCCGCATCAATAAAAATTCTCTGCCTGGGCTGAATCAATTCCGCTGCTTTTTTAGAAATCAGCTGCTTTTCATCCTTATGGGCAATCCTCTCCTCATCGAATGAGATCATTCTCACCACAGGCTGCCCCACCTCAGGCATAATAG
>CAMJWQ010000267.1 GCA_946409475.1 uncultured Lachnospiraceae bacterium | reverse complement strand
CCCTAAACAAAGTGAAATTGAAGACTCCCTTTACCCAACAATTGCCATATTTAATTCTCAACATTTAATACTAATTTTACAAAAATCACCGACACCTATTTTTCAGGATAAAACTTCAATTACTAAACTTTCAGTTGAAGTGCTTCTAATTAAACAATTGCTATATCAAAATTATCAAAACGAATGCATAGATAAGAGAGTAAATAATCAAGGGTGACTTCATCCATACCGCAAAATGGCGGTGATTCTTTTTCTCTTGCCATTAAAAAGCCCTCCATGGCCAGGCGCAGGAATTGGGTTTCCTTTTTTTCCAGTTCCAGGATCCCAGCCTGTTTATCTTCACAATCCTTCTGCAATTCTTCTTTCTTTCCTCTCAGAATCCATGCCGTTTTCAAGCAGATATATGCTTTCTCACTTTCTTTGGCCTCCTTTGCAATGGCAGTTAAAAGCGCTGCCCTATGATATTCAATGGCTGCATCATATGTTATCCATTCTTCATTTTCCTTCCTGTCAAAGGACTTTTCCGCCTTTTCCCTGATGTTTCTTATTTCTCTGGCAGATAACTGGTTAAATAACTTACTTAATGCCGTATAGCCGCAATGGCTGCACATTAAAACATCATATTTCAAGCTGTCAATATTTTGAAAACGGGGCCTTAAATCTATATCCGTACCTATTTGTCTGGCCTTACCTACTTTTACCGTTTTTGATTTAAACTCCTGATAGCAAATGGGACATTTATATGTCTTTTCAAAAATAAAATCCTTTTCCTGTTTTACAGCTTCCGCTTTTGTATTATTTTCCTTATGATTATTCACTGCCTTCATTTCGCCCATTATCTATCATCCCTTCTTTAGTTAAATTTTATAAGAGCTCTTTAATGATACAATTCTGTTAAAAACCAAATGATCCTTTGTCGTGTCCTTATTGTCTACGCAAAAATAACCTTGACGTACAAATTGAAAACTGTCATAGGGCTTTGCACCCTCAAGACTTGATTCAACAAAACAATTCCTTAGCACTGTCAGAGAATTGGGATTTAGATTTAAGCTTCCGTCTTCCTCATTATAAACCCCTTTTTCCTCATCAACTATATTTTCATACAGCCTGACCTCCACATTGGCAGCAAAAGCGGCGGGTACCCAATGAATGGTTCCCTTTACCTTCCTTCCGCTAAATCCGGACCCGCATTTTGTTTCAGGATCATAAGTACAATGAACTTCTGTTATTTTTCCTGTCTCGTCCTTTACGAAGCTTTCACATTTCACAAAGTAGGCATGCATCAGACGTACTTCATTTCCCGGGAACAGCCGGAAATACTTCTTTGGAGGAACTTCCATGAAATCTTCTCTTTCCATATATAATTCACGGCAAAAGGGAACCTTCCGATATCCCAATCCTTCATTTTCCATATTATTCATAACATCCAGATATTCTACTTTTCCTTCCGGATAATTATCAATAATTAATTTAATGGGATCAAGAACTGCCATCATACGGGGTTTTTTTAATTTTAAGTCTTCCCGGATGCAGTACTCTAACATGGCATAATCGGCAGAGGCATTGCTTTTTGAAACACCGCATAACTCTACAAACATTTTTATGGATTCCGGCGTAAATCCTCTTCTCCTTAATGCGGCAATAGATACCAGTCTGGGGTCATCCCATCCGTCCACAATTTTTTCTTCTACCAATTTCTTAATATATCGTTTACCCGTAACTACATTTGTTAAATATAACTTTGCAAACTCTATCTGCTTTGGTGGTTTTTTATATTCCAGTTCACGTACGACCCAGTCATATAAGGGTCTGTGGTCTTCAAATTCCAGAGTACAGATAGAATGTGTTACACCTTCTACGGCATCTTCAATAGGATGAGCAAAATCATACATAGGGTAAATACACCATTTGTCTCCTGTGTTATGATGGGGTATGTGTGCAACTCTGTATATAATGGGATCTCTCATATTAATATTAGGAGATGACATATCTATTTTGGCTCTTAATACTTTTTCACCGTCCTTATAGGCCCCATTTTTCATATTTTCAAATAATTCCAAATTTTCTTCGATACTTCTGTCCCTATAAGGGCTGTTCTTACCCGGCTCCGTTAACGTTCCCCGATATTCCCGAATCTGCTCCGGGGTCAGGTCACATACAAAGGCTTTACCCTTTTTTATTAATTTTACAGCACCCTCATACATCTCCTGGAAATAATCAGATGCAAAAAATAAACGATCCTCCCAATCGGCTCCCAGCCATTCTATATCCTTTATAATCGATTCCACGAATTCAGTTTTTTCCTTCGTGGGATTCGTATCGTCAAATCGCATATTAAACTTGCCGTTATATTTCTTTGCAAGTCCATAGTTAAGCAATATTGATTTTGCATGTCCGATATGAAGATAACCATTTGGTTCAGGAGGAAATCTGGTACAAACAGTATCATAAGCTCCTTCTGCTAAATCCTTCTCGATTATTTGTTCGATAAAATTTTTTGATACAACTTCTTTTTCATTGGATTCCATAATGTTCCTCCTCGTGATTGCGTTATTAATACCCGTTCTGCCCGTGCTTGATTTCCTTCCGATAAGTTATCAGAATTAAATTTATTTCTGATAAGCTCGAAAGCTCCGCTTCCTCGCTAACTTATCGGGTGAAATCAAATGCTCTCTCCGGTCGCGCTTGATTTCCTTCCGATAAGTTATATTATCACAAATTATTGGAATTATCAAAAAATATTTGTTATAAATTTCGTTATGATAACGTCCGGGAATCACAGGTTCCGGCTTTACTCTCCGGAAATTTTTTTAACTATACGTATCCAGGCTCGCCAATAACTTTAAATTTGCCGTATCATACTCATTAAAAACACTATCGTCAAAATCTTCCGGAATACAGGATGGCTCATACCATAGTTGACCCATAAAATAGTTATTCAAATCTTCATTTTCAAATATATATCCATGTCTTGCATATATTTCATTTTTAGCCAGATGTATAATCAATGATGGATCCTTCTCGAAATCCTGACTCTTATAATATTTCATATCCGTATGATATAAAGGCTCTGCCACATTGGCGATGTCTTTCACTTCCCGAATATTCTCCATATATTCTAATACTTCCTTGTAAAAGGAACATCTTTCAAGATACTGATTTCTTTCCTCTATCGCCGCAAGCATACTGTCTTCCGACCACTTAGAATAATATCTGTCATATACTGCATTTTGTAAATCCTGTTCCGACAACTCTGTCCCAGCTTTTTCTATCTTAAATTTATCTGCTCTTTCCAACGGATATACTCCGGTAATACCAAAACCCGATAAATTTTTATCATCCATTTTATAATTCTGCACTTCTATTCCAATCGAATTTTCCATAAATTGTATATACAAGGTTCCGGTTCCTCCCCAACCGTCATCAGTAAAGTCGTAATAACACTCATTATTTTCGATATCTGCCGTAATATTATCAATTTCCGCTATACGCCCGCTGGTCCCCTGTTGAGAATACAGGTATCCCTTTAATTCCGTTCCATTTGTAATTGTTGCGGAAAATTCAGTCCCTCCATCTGAAATTACCGTTTCATGGCTTATACCATCTACTGTCCAAAAACCTGAATATGCTTCATAATTCTCCCTTTCCGTACCTGCATATTCGGAGTTATTGTAATCATTTTTTACCTGATTACAGAGATTTTCGGAAACCGTGTTTTCCACTTGTCCAAAATCTTTATTTGTTGAAGTTTTACCATCCGTTTTACTGCATCCTGTAATAAAAAAACTAATGCAAAGTATACATATAACATATTTCTTTTTCATAAAAATATCTCCTCCCATGTTGAAAAATACATCTATTCGTATATCGGTATTTCATTGTATTTACTGAGCGCATTAATACAACTGAAATATATTCTTATAATACACCAAAGCTGACACGGTTAAAACCATGCCAGCCCATTACAAATCCTATTTATTTATCGTTTACATTACATTTACAAAAGCATTATTCCTGCCAAACTTATAAATTATTTATAATCTAAATCTATATTATTCAGCTGTTGTTGCATCCTCATCTGTTGCTGTTGCATCATCTGTTGCCGCAGTATCATCTGTTTCTGTTGTATCATCTGTTGCCGCAGCATCATCCGTTTCTGCCGCATCGTCTATTACTGCCGCATCGTCTGTGGTTTCTGTTTCCGGTTCCTCTGTTGTTTCCTCTGCCGGTTCTTCAGTTGTTTCTTCTGTACTTTCTTCAGTTGTCTCTTCTGTTGTGTTTGTGTCCGTTGCTGTTGTATCCGTACTTCCACAACCCACCATAATAAACATAGATACTACTAACACTGCTAATAAAGCTACTATTTTTTTCATAATAATTCTCCTTTTCCTGTTTAGTTATACAAGTTGTTATGCTGTTTCTTCATTATTACCAAATAACGCCTTATGTAAACGACTAATTTATAATAGCTGAATATTGTGTTCAAAATGTGTTCAATTATTTACACTTTTCTTATGATATTAACAAATTTATTACAATAGAGTGAAAAGAGTTTCCCTAATTACTATTAAAGAACAAAAAAAGAAACCGGACATTCACAATACGTACGTAAACTCCGGTTTCTTAGATGGACAAATTATAATTCTTATCCTGTATCTGCATTTCCTTTATAGTACTGTTTTTTTCTATTCATATGCTTATTATATATTTAAGGTCATCAGCAGGACTACGGTTTGATGCTCAATCCCGTCACCATGGATGCGGTCCCCGGCCGGGTGGCCATGGACGGGCTCCCGGACCAGGCGGCCACGGGCGGGATCTCCGGCCGGGTGGCCATGGGCGAGGTCCCGGACCAGGCGGCCATGGGCGAGACCCGCCACATTTAGGGCAATAGGATCCTCTTTTTCCATATTTCCATCCTTCATCTATTATATCCGGCATAAAATCTATCCTTTCTACATTTTATACATTTATCAGAAGTAAAATACACTTCTGATAAACTC
>CAMJWQ010000266.1 GCA_946409475.1 uncultured Lachnospiraceae bacterium | reverse complement strand
TTAGGAATTGGACTTTCATTGGTAAAATACAGAATTAAAAAATCTAAAGAAATTTTGGGTGATTATCTTGGAAAGGGGGATTAGAAATGAGTTCGTTAGAGAAAAAAATTAGAAGCTATTCCCATGAAGCATTGGCAGATTATCAGAATGAATGCAAAATTAAGGAAGCTGTTCAGAGGTCAAAGAAGGCTTTTTGTGAAAGTGAAACAGAGCACTTTCTGTCATATCCGGAGTTTATTTACCAACAGGGCCGATATATCCATAAACGGTGGTGGGTTCTGCAAGGACTCATTCTGGCAGCTTTGTGGTGGATTTTACAAATAACAGAAAGTAATATTTATATTCAGAGAAGCATGGGCATCATTGCTTCGTTGTTTGTCATACTGATTGTCCCGGAATTTTGGAAGAATCGAAGCAGCGCTTCCGCAGAAATTGAATGTACGGCTTACTATTCTCTGCGGCAGGTATATGCCGCCCGAATGATAATTTTTGCTGCTGTTGATCTACTGCTCTTGAGTTCGTTTTTCGCTGCCGTATCGGTTACCGGCAGACTGACAGTGGGAGAAATATTGATTCAGTTTTTTATTCCGTTTAATGTGACCTGTTGTATCTGCTTTCGGACTTTATGCAGTACCAGACTGGGATCCGAATATATGGCTTTACTTTTCTGCATGGTATGGGTTGCTATATGGGTATTGATTTTACTGGATGAGAATATTTATGCTGCTGTTTCCGTGCCCATCTGGGGAGGGCTGCTGGCAGCCTCGATACTTTACCTGGGTTACAGTATCCGAAAGATGCAAAAATGTTGTGAAATCATCTGGGAGGTGAATCCATCGTGGAATTAAAGATAAGCTTACTTACAAAAGATTTTCAGGATACCAAAGCAGTAAATCGGGTTTCCTGTACAATGGGAAATGGTGTCTATGGGCTCCTTGGTATAAATGGTGCCGGGAAAACGACTCTCATGCGCATGCTCTGTACGCTTGTAAGGCCTTCTTCCGGTACCATTACCTGGGATGGGAAGGACATTTTTGAAATGGGCGGAGAATACCGGAAATTATTGGGATATCTTCCTCAGGACTTCGGCTATTATCCGGATTTTACCGTATATGATTACCTGCTGTATATAGCCTCCATCAAAGGGATCCGCCCTGCGGCCGCAAAGAAACGTGCGGAAACCTTATTGAAACAGGTTGGTCTTTCCGGAGTAAAGAATAAAAAAATGAAGAAACTTTCAGGGGGAATGAAGCGCAGAGCAGGGATTGTACAGGCTATGCTGAACGACCCGAAAATTTTGATTTTAGATGAACCGACGGCGGGTCTTGATCCGAATGAGCGAATCCGTTTTCGCAATCTCATCAGTGAGCTTTCACAAGACCGCCTGGTGCTTTTATCCACCCACATCGTTTCGGATGTGGAATATATAGCAAATGAAATACTTCTTATGAAGGAGGGAAGCATTACCCTTGCAGATACGCCGGAAAACATTATTTCTTCTATGCCGGAACGGGCATGGAGTCTGCTTGTTCCAAGGGCGGAAATGGGACATTATCTGAAAAATTATAAGGTATCGAATGTGAAAACGGTACCGCAGGGTGTCCGGATGCGGATTTTATCAGAGAAAAGGCCTAATGCGGATGCTATTTTGGAAGAAGCCGCATTGGAGGATGTTTTCCTGTATTATTTTGGAGAAAAGGAAGGTGCTGGCGATGATGAAATATGAGATTAAGAAGGTTTTTTCAAGAACCGGCAGTAAATTTGCAATTCTCTTATTGCTGGTGGTGCTGGGAATCACCTGTTGGCTTGCGGCAGGTGTGACCTATGTGAACAACAGCGGAGTTACAGAAACCGGGTTTTCAGCTGTCAGGCAGTTGCGATCTGTGAAAAAAGAATGGGCGGGCCTTCTTGATGAAGAAAAAATACGTGCGGTCATTGAAGAAAATGGGAGAATTGCTTCCACACCTGAAGCACAATCAAATGATTACAGACAAAATGATATTGCATATAGCTGGAAGCAGGGATTTAGTGATATTCGGGACCTTTTGAATTATGCCTATGCAGATGGATTTCGGGAGTATAATTATTATAAAGCAGACAGCTTAACCACTGATGATGCTAAGAATTTTTATCAGAACAGAATCGTTCTTTTACAATCATGGCTGGATGAAGAAGCGAAGGATCAGTTTTCCGACGCGGAAAAAAGTTACCTGCTGAATCGGTATGAAGCTCTTGATACGCCATTTATCTATGATTATTCAGAGGGGTGGCATCGGCTGTTTCAGTATTCTCCTACAATTATTATGATAACGATGCTGATTCTGGGGTACCTTGTAGCAGGTGTTTTTTCCGGTGAATTTCAATGGAAGTCCGATGCGGTTTTTTTCACTTCGTTTTATGGAAGAAATAAAGCTGTGACGGCAAAGATAAAGGCAGGATTTTACATAGTAACCGCGGTGTATTGGGTAACAGTTTTTTTATATTCCTGCATTGTATTCCTTTATCTGGGAATAGATGGCGCCGGCTGTCCTATACAGGCGGATATGGCAGGCTGGAAGAGCTTTTATAATATCACACTATGGCAGGAATATCTATTAATTGTAGCTGGCGGCTATTTGGGATGCTTATTCATGGCATTTTTGACGATGCTGGTATCCGCTAAAACAAGGTCAACCGTTATAGCGGTAATTGTCCCCTTCGCGCTCATCTTTCTCCCATCCTTTATTGGAGGAATGGAGGGTCCGGTTATCAGTAAGGTGCTTGGGGTGTTGCCGGATCGTTTGCTGCAGGTAAGTAATGCCCTTAGTTACTTTGAACTGTACCGATTCGGGGGAAAAATAGTCGGCGCAGTTCCTGTTTTGCTGATAATGTACGGCATTCTGGCAATTATTTTGCTGCCGATGATATATTACGAATATAGTCGCAAACAAATTAGCTGATAGTTTAGAGAAATCGAACGGTAGCTGCTGTATTACCAACATCTGTTATGTACTACTTGAAAAATTATAATTTATATTGTAAAATACTGATAATCATTCATGGGAATATGGATTACATAAAAACAGTGTAATCACAGCTGTTATAAAACGATAATAAAGTGGCATATGTAAATATTGGGGTGTAATAGGATAAGAGGCATTCTTTTATCTATTACATCCTATATTCATTTTATAAAAATAAACCGGGGAGAAAAAATTATGGAAAAGAAGTGGAAAAAATTAGTCAACTATTACAAACCTTACAAGGTATTGTTTTTACTGGATATGCTCTTTGCCTTAACAGGAGCGGCCGCCACCCTGGCAATACCCCTTATTATCCGTTATATCACAAATGAAGTGATCTATTTTGATAAGGATATGGTGATATCCGTCATTATAAAGCTGGGAGCCATATTGATTTTTCTGGTTGTGGTGGAAGGGCTTTGCAATGTTTTTATTGCCTATTACGGACATATTATGGGAGCCAAAATGGAAGCCGACATGCGTGCGGAGATATTTGCCCATTACCAAAAGCTTTCCTTCTCCTTTTTTGATAACCAAAAGGTTGGTCATCTGCTGTCCAGAATTACCTCCGATCTGTTTGATATCAGTGAGTTGTTACATCATGGCCCTGAGGATTTGCTGATTTCAGCCATGAAAATAATCGGTTCCCTGGTTATCCTGTTTGGTATTAATGTAAAAATGTCCTTGGTAGTTTTGTTTTTCATACCGTTAATTATGATATATGCTTCTTACTTTAACCGCAGGATGAAAAAAGCCTTTAAGAGAAACAGAGAAAGAATAGCCGATATTAATGGGCAGATTGAAGATAACCTGTCAGGAATAAGGGTCGTAAAATCCTTTGCCAATGAGGAAATAGAGTTGGGAAAATTCAATCAGGGCAATAACAGGTTCGTAGACAGTAAAAGAGAAAGCTACCGTTATATGAGCGGCTATCACTCCGGTCTTACGGCCCTGCTTTCCTTAATGAGTGTGAGCATTATTATAACAGGAGCTTTTTTTATGGTGGAGGGAAGTGTAAAAACCACCGATTTAATTACATTTTTACTTTATATCAGTAATTTTACGGAGCCCATTAAAAAGCTTATTAATTTTACGGAACAGTTCCAGAACGGATATACGGGCTTTGAAAGATTTCTTGAGATTTTAGGTGTGGAACCGGATATCAAGGATAAAAAGGATGCAGTTGCGGTAACTGCCTTAAAGGGAGAGATTGTTTTTGATAATGTATCCTTTGGCTATGAGGATAAGGCGCAAACTGTATTAAGTCATATTGACCTGCATGTAAAGGAGGGGGAATACATTGCCATAGTGGGATCATCAGGGGCCGGTAAAACCACCCTGTTAAGCCTTTTGCCCAGGTTCTATGATGTGAATGACGGCAGAATAATGATAGATAATATGGATATCCGCGATATGAAGCTGAAAAATCTAAGAGATAATATTGGAATTGTTCAGCAGGATGTTTACTTATTTGCAGGGACTATTATGGAAAACATTCGATACGGAAAACCCGAAGCTACGGACGAAGAAGTGGTGGAGGCGGCTAAAAGAGCAAATGCCCATACTTTTATCACAGAGTTTCCGGAGGGGTATTATACGGATATCGGACAAAGGGGTATTAAATTATCAGGCGGACAAAAACAGCGTTTGTCCATTGCCAGGGTATTTTTAAAAAATCCTCCCATATTAATATTTGATGAAGCAACTTCCGCCCTGGATAACGAGAGCGAAAAAATAGTACAGCAATCCTTAGAAGAGCTTGCAAAAAACAGAACCACTTTTGTAATTGCCCATCGATTATCCACCATAAGAAATGCGGAAAAAATAATCGTATTAACGGAAAAGGGGATTGAAGAAACGGGCACTCATGAGGAATTGCTGAAAAAGCAGGGAGGAATTTATCATGATTTATATTATATGCAGTTTGAAAGGAAAAAGAGGGAGGCTGAATACATAAAGTAGTATTATAAGAATAAGACCATATAATATAATAAAAAATAAATATCATAA
>CAMJWQ010000265.1 GCA_946409475.1 uncultured Lachnospiraceae bacterium | reverse complement strand
CCTTATATTCTATTTTATATGGAAAAAGCTCCTTTTTCAAGTAAATATTACTCTTATTTAATAATAATTTCCAGGAAAGACACCGTATTTTTTCAGAATTTAAAGAATTGCTGATTTCAATCCCTCCCTTACCGGGATTCCTATTCAGCAGATTTGCTGCCTCCAATTGCCTTTTCACTTCCCTGGCGGTACCAAGGCTGCCGTCGATAATAGCTACCTGCTTTCCGGCCGTCTCTTGAATGGATTCTTTCAGGAAAGGGTAATGCGTACATCCAAGAACAACAGCATCAATTTTTCTGTCACGGAAGGGTGCAAACTTTTCTTCCAGATAGGCTTGTAAACAGGGACCATTCATAATCCCGGCTTCCACAAAGCTTACTAATTTATCACAAGGCATGGAAATTATCTCAACCTCACTCCCGTAACATTCCATTAAATCAGCAAATTTTTTCTCCCTTAAGGTCATAGGAGTCGCCATAACAATAATGCTGCCCCCATTATTTTGCATAACGGCAGGCTTCAATGCAGGCTCAATTCCGATGATAGGTAAGTTAACATACTTTTTTCTTAAGTAATCCGCAGCAACGCTGGTGGCCGTATTACATGCTATCACTATGGCTTTAACACCCTTTTTTAGAAAATCATTCACAATAGCCGCAGTTAAATTCCTTACTTCTTCCGCTGTTTTCGTTCCATAGGGCGCATGAGCGGAATCTCCGAAATAGTAAAACCGTTCATAAGGCAGCAAAGAAATCAATTCCCTTAAAACACTGATTCCTCCAATTCCGGAATCCAAAACTCCAATTGGTTTTTCCTCATCTTTCATAGGTTTGTCTCCATAACCATCCGGTCTTTTACAGTGGGCTATTCATTCATAAATTTATGAATCCTTGCCCAAAAAGTATTGATAAAATATTGATAAGCCAAATCATAAATAATTACGACTATTTGGCCTCCCAAAATCAAAAATAAATACGCTTTTTGATTCATGCTGCCGGCATAAATAATCCCTGGCGCTAAAATAACCAAAGGTATATACAGGCAGTTAAAAAAAATCAGCTTCGGCAGCCATATAAAAATATTTTGTATTTTTTTATATTTCCTGATCATTACATTGGAAATCCATTCCGAAAACAGAAGATAAATCCCCATTCCCATTAAAGTAAGGCAATACAGCTTATTAGGTGCGGTTATAAAGCAGACGAAGGTATTGGCAATAAAAAAACCAATCCCCAGCTTTAAACCATTTTCCTTCACGGCAATTCCCATAGTAAAGGAAGCCGCCCCCAATAAAAACAAGGTATTAAATTCGAAAATGGAAGTCAAGAACAAAAGCAGTACGTTTAAAGCTATAAAAAGACCTAGAACAGCTATCCTTTTTGCCCTTACATACATGAACACAAATCGCCTCCCATACACTCACATAAGGTGTCCGCACACCATAAATCACAGCAAAAATTACCCATGTTATAATCCTGCCTTCCATATCCGTTACTCATGTTCTGGTATCTTTGTCCTCCCCACTGTATTTGATTAAGAAAGGACGCATATTCCCGGTTATTGGGTTCCATGGATGCCGCCTGCTTTGCATGATTGATGGCTTCAATATTATTTCCCATATTATAATTTGCAATTGCACTGTAATAATACCATCTTGCGGTTCTGTTTGAAATTCCCGCCAGTACATGTAATGCTTCATTAAAATGTCCTGCATTAATATATTGAAAAGCCGCATTCATCTCATTGGTGTTGTTTTCCGTATTCTCTCTGTCAAACTGGCTCTTTGTAAAATCGTGAGCATAGCCATGCTCTCTTTCATTCATGATTTGCGTATAAGCTTCCTGTATTTCTTTAAATTTCTCTTCTGCCAAATCAGATAGCGGATTATTCAAATAGGAATCCGGATGATATTTTCTGCTTAATTCCCGATATGCCTTTTTAATTTCATCGTTTGAAGCATTAGGCAAAACCCCCAATACTTTATATGGATCTGTTACCATTTTATTCTTCCTTCCCTATTTTAATCTTTTCTTTTTGTATCTTATCATATTTGCTCCAGACTCCCGCATATAAAATGTTTCTTAAAATTTCAGCATCTCTGATACATGGGAGCTTTTCGAATTCTTTTGCCGCCTCGGTCATCATCATTTCCAGCAGCATACGGCAGTATGCTTCAAAATCTTCCCTGTCTTTCACAGCCGACAAGGGATTATAATTCCCCTTTTTTCTATCCATATCCAAATCATGGTAAGCGTCTAAAATATATATGAATTTACCTAAAAAAAATCCCATTCTTCTTAAAACAGGCTCCCATTCATCCTGCTTCCATACAAATATTTCTGCCATTAATTCACCAAAGCACCGGGACACCAAATCCATATTATTTTCATTGCTTTTCTCAAACCGGTACAGCTGATCCAGCTTGTCTTTAATGACCCGGCATTGTCTTTGACAGCTTTTTTCAATTTCCTGATACTTTCTTTTCAGGACAGCAGCAGCGGACACACTTGACAATTTTCTTTCATCCTGCCAATCATCCAGAAAATGATGATAAGAAAGAACGATATTCATTGCAGCCCCATACTCTGTCACTTCATTTACCAGTATATCACGTTTTTTTACAGGATGTACCATACAACGGCGAATTTCATGGTCTGTCCGGTTTTCATAAAGAGATGTGAGCAATATAACTAAAAAAGTCATATCATAGGTTAATGTCATCTGCCCTAAAATACCGTACTGCCTCTTAAGGCTTTTGCATAACCCGCAGTAATAAGCCTGATATGTCTGAAAATCTTTTATTTTTAATTCCGGTTTATTAACCGTAACATAGCCAAACACGAAATCCTCCTGTTTTTACTATTATCCTTAACTTTTTCTGATAAATTCATTTCTGCATTTGGGACAGGTAATGCATATTTTACCTTTTCCCCTTGGTACACGTATGATTTGCCTGCAATTCGGACACTTATAAAAACGGTATGTCTTTCTTTGCTCCCATCTGCCTTTAAAAGACTTTATCTTATTATGGAACGGATTCCAATAGGATAAAAAAATCCGGTTCTCCTTTTGCCTTTTTATTATATTTTTGGATAAAGTCCGAAAGATCCAAAGAATAAACAATAAATAAGCTGCAATGATAAAAGGGCGGAATCGGAATATATTTGATAAAACACTTAAAAGGAAATAGGCAAACACAATTGCCATCCCCAGCTGGTCTATTCCATTTCTGCCAATCATAAACTGTCTGATTCTATTTAAAATATTCATATAAATCACTCCCTATTGACGTTATTCTTAATATTAAATATCTTTCCATGTAAAGTCAATTAAAAAAATATAAAAAAATCAATACCTATAATAAATACTTTTATTGTTCTATTACAAATCCGGACTACATGATATAATAATATTAAATGAGGTATTAAAAATCATATTAATGGAGGCGTTAGTTTGAGAAGAAAAGACCGGGAAATAACCGATTTAGAGGAAATAATAAATATAATCAGGAAATGCGATGTCTGCAGAATTGCTTTTCATGACCATCCTTATCCATACATACTGCCGTTAAATTTTGGTGTGGAAAGGGATAAGGAACAAATAACACTATTTTTTCATGGTGCCGGCGCAGGCAAAAAAATATCTTTAATTAAAGAAAACAGTCATGTTGCTTTTGAAATGGATTGCTCCCATCAATTAATAGAGGGAGAGGCGGCATGTGAATATACGATGGAGTATGAGAGCATATGCGGAACAGGTATCATAGAAATGATTAATGAAGAGGAAAAATTAAAGGCACTTACTTCCATTATGAATACCTATGCAAAAAATAAGAAATATAAATTTGATGATACTATGATTAGACGTGTCACCGTGTTTAAAATAACGGTAACCTCCGTAACCGGCAAACGCTTAAGGGTATCAGGAGCTTAACGTCTTACGCATGCATCGTGAGCCTCCTCCCGGAGGATTTTATTTCACAGGACACAATTTCCCTCTATGAAAACAGGTGCCTCTTTTATGTAAGAAGCACCTGTTTGTTTTATAAAAATTTATGCATTAGTATTAAATAAAGCTTAAGCAGTACATGAATATATCAGGACAGATAACCAAAAGCAGCTATATAAGGACTTACGGAATTACGGTAATATACCCATAATACCATAACATCAATGGTATTCATTGAGATATTATTGTTTGGATCCGCATGGATTCCTTTTGCTGTTATTTTGTAACTGCCAAGGGAACCCGGAAAGCATATGGGCTCTTCCTCTAAATATTTAACCTGATTCCCATATTGAACGGCTATCACTCTCTGCCCCTCATAGAACCGAAATGGAAAATATTGATTGTCTGTGAGAACTAACCGGTTTATCCGTGTTACGGAAAAAGCCGCGAAGTTTCCCTCTACAATGCCGCCGGGTCTTCCATTGCCGCTGTTATCTAAAACATCCTCCTTCATTTTGACACCTCCAGAACTGATAAATAAACAGAAAATTTCTGTTCCCTATAAAATATGCTGATGACAGTTCTGATGTCAAAATTTAAATTATTTTAAGAAAACATATCCTTATATGTGGGATAGGAAGCAATGGCACCTTTTTTTTGTACGCTTAGACCCGCAAATTTATTGGAAAATTCCAAATATTCCTTAAGGGTTTCTGCCGTCAAATTCTCTATCGTACCAATCTCAACCTGATCCTGATATAATTGATACAAAAAGGAACCGATAAACCCATCTCCGGCACCGGTGGTATCCACCGCCTTTACCTTTTGTGTCTGCGCACAGGCTTTTGTCTTTTTCGTATAAGCTTCTGCTCCCTCCGCTCCCTTTGTAAAGATAATCAGTTTCATATTTCCCTGGAATAAAAACTCCAAAGCCTCCTCTATCTCTTCCTTGCCGGTAATAAAGAAAAGCTCTTCATCCGAAATTTTTAAAATGTGGGCATAAGGTAAAAATTCTAATATGGCTTGTCTGCAATCTTCACTCTTATCCCAAATCGGCAAACGTACATTGGGATCGAAGCTAATG
>CAMJWQ010000264.1 GCA_946409475.1 uncultured Lachnospiraceae bacterium | reverse complement strand
CGCTCAGGGTGTCGTAAATATTGTGGACGGAAAAATTATGAAAATAACAGCATAAAAATTTCAGGGGCATTGGAAAACAGCAGGAGGGGATCCGCGTTAATTATAATTTTCCGGGGCCCCTTTTTAGCTGCTCTATGACGGATTCATCTCTTGCGCCATTATGAGAAGTAGTTTATAATCATCCATAGGAAAGAGCGCTATTGAGTTTATCGGAAGTGTTTTTTACTTCTGATATTTTTATCCGGCAGTTAAGGAGACATAGATGAGTATTTTAAATGTGGAGCAATTAAGTCATGGCTTTGGTGACCGGGCCATTTTTCATAATGTATCATTTCGTTTATTAAAGGGGGAGCATATCGGTCTTATCGGAGCGAATGGAGAGGGTAAATCCACTTTTATGAATATCATTACAGGCAGGCTAAAACCCGATGAAGGAAAAATAGAATGGGCGAAGCGTGTCCGGGTAGGGTATTTGGACCAACATACGGCATTGAATAAAGAAATGACCATTCGTGATGTATTAAAATCGGCTTTTTCTTTTTTGTTTGAAATGGAAGAGCAGATGAATTCCATCTGTGAGAAAATGGGAGAGGCCGGCGAAAGGGAACTGAATCTTTTAATGGAGGAATTGGGTGTAATCCAGGATTTATTAATGGCTCATGATTTCTATACGACAGATGCCAGGGTGGAAGAAGTGGGGAGAGCACTTGGTCTTGCGGAATTGGGACTGGACAGGCAGGTTACGGAATTAAGCGGAGGGCAGAGAACGAAAGTACTGCTTGGCAAATTGCTTTTGGAAAAACCGGATATTTTACTTTTGGATGAACCTACCAATTATTTGGATACGGTTCATATTGAATGGTTGAAGCGCTATTTACAGGAATATGAAAATGCCTTTATCCTGATATCACATGATATTCCTTTTTTAAACAGTGTAGTCAATCTGATTTATCATATGCAAAACCAGGAGTTAAACCGCTATGCGGGAGATTACGACAGGTTTATGGAGGTGTATACGGCCAAAAAGTCACAGCTGGAAGCCGCCTATAAAAGACAACGGCAGGAAATAGCGGAGTTAGAGGATTTTGTGGCACGAAATAAGGCAAGAGTCTCCACCAGAAATATGGCTATGTCAAGACAGAAGAAGCTTGATAAAATGGAGGTTATTGAACTGGCAAGGGAAAAGCCCAGGCCGGAATTTGTATTTAAGGAAGCCAGAACGGCCGGCAGATATATCTTTGAAACGAATGACCTTGTGATCGGATATGAGGAACCCTTGTCAACACCGTTGGGGATAGCTATGGAACGGGGAGAAAAGGTGGTTTTAACAGGAGCCAACGGTATCGGTAAGACAACACTGCTTAAAAGTATTCTAAATATGATACCGCCTTACGGGGGAAGTGTACGGCTTGGAGATTATCTTTATATCGGATATTTTGAGCAGGAAATGAAAAAGATCAATAAGAATACCTGTATTGCAGAAATATGGCAAGAATTTCCTTCCTATACCCAGTACGAGGTTCGATCTGCTTTGGCGAAATGCGGGCTGACTTCGGAGCATATAGAAAGTCAGGTTAGGGTATTAAGCGGTGGAGAGCAGGCAAAGGTAAGATTATGCAAGCTGATGAATAAGGAAACCAATATTTTGTTACTGGATGAACCGACCAATCATTTGGATAGCGAGGCCAAGGCCGAATTGAAACGGGCTTTAAGGGCATATAAAGGCAGTGTACTGTTAATCTGTCATGAACCTGATTTTTATGAGGGCCTGGCAACGAGAGTTATTGACTGCAGCGAGTGGAGTCTGAAGCTTTAACAGGGAGGCAGGCAGGTGGCAGGATGTTAACAGATAGAAAAGGGATTCGAATGACAAAGGAAGCTGAGAATATAAAAAAAGGAAAAAGGAAAAGCAGAGAAACGAAATGGCATAAGCTTGATAATACGGCTAAGATATTTCCGGTTATCGCAAGTGAAAATTTAAGCAATGTATATCGCATTTCGGTAACATTATCGGAAAAAGTACGGCCAAAGCTTTTACAGGAAGCCCTGGAAAAGGTATTGCCCTGGTTTTCCGTCTTTCATGTAAGATTGCGGAGAGGTATTTTTTGGTATTACTTTGAAACCAATAAAAAGACACCGAGAGTAGAGGAGGAGGCAACCTATCCATGCCGGTACATTGATCCTTATTCCGGAAATCAGTATTTATTTCGGGTGACTTATTATCAAAACAGAATTAATTTAGAGGTTTTTCATGCCCTGACGGACGGGTTGGGAGCGGTCAGCTTTTTAAAGGAATTAACCTATCAATATATAAGAAGGGCAAAGCCGGATTTAGTTCAGGATGTGAATGATGGTCCCAGCGTTGATTGTTCCTTTAATATGGAGGACAGCTATTTAAAAAATTATAAAAAAACAGATAAAAAAAGGTATCAGACAGGGAAGGCATATCAATTAAAGGGAGAGATGCTGCCGCCTACCACAATGGGGATTATACACGGCTATATAGATATTATATCCTTGAAATCCCTATGTAAGCAGAAAAAGGCAAGCATAACCCAATATTTAATTACCGTATTGGTCTGGTCGATTTATAAAGAGTATTTAAACGAACAACCATCCAAAAAGCCTATCTGTATCAATGTTCCCGTTAATTTAAGGCAGTTTTTTGATTCCACGACTACAAAAAATTTTTTTGCCATATTACTGACCCGGTTTAATGCCGACAGAGAAAATATCTCCTTTGAAGAAATATTGGAGCTGGTAAAAAAAGACCTTTCGGAACAATTAACCAAAGAGAATCTGGAAAAGCTCATATCCTATAATGTATCAAATGAGAAAAGCTGGATAATTCGTGCATTTCCTCTATTTCTCAAAAACTGGGGCATCAAATATATTTATCGTAATTCCGTAAAAGCATTTACGGCTACCTTAACCAATATCGGAGCAATTAACATATTGCCGGAATATAGGTCCTATATCAAACAATTTCATGTATTTTTGGGTGTATCCCAAAAACAGACATTAAAATGCAGTCTCTGCTCCTATGAAGATAAATTGGTATTAACATTTAGTTCCGTATTAAAGGATGTATCCTTACAAAAGGCTTTTTTTAGAAAAATTTCCCGGGACGGCGCTGATGTTATCATAGAAAGTAACGGTGTATATTATGAAGAAATGTAATCATTGCAAATTGCAGGTGGCCGATAATGCCTTTACCTGTCCATTATGTCAAAATGTATTGGAAAATGTGGACCATGAGGCGGTAAACCCGATGTATCCCCAAATAGAGTTTAATGTGCATAAGTTTAATATTATACTTCGTCTGTTCTTTTTTTTGTCGGTATTAATATCAGCTGTTTTATTGTTGGTAAACTTTCTGACTTATATGGGGATATGGTGGGCTTTTATAGGAATCGGCGCCATTATTTATGTATGGATTACCATAAAATATTCTATCCTGAATAATACGAATTCAGCCATGAAAATTGTCGTCCAGACTCTGGGGGCTCAAGCTCTGACAGTATTAATAGACTGGTCTATCGGCTATAAGGGCTGGTCTGTCGATTATGCCATACCCAGCATTTTTTTAGTCGCCGATTTAGCCGTACTGATTCTTATGGCCGTTAATTTTATGAATTGGCAAAGCTATATTATGTTTCAGATTTTGTTTGTCCTTTTCAGCCTGATTCCCGTTATTTTTTATATAAGAGGAACCATAACGCATCCTTTGCTGACTTTTCTGGCGGCAGGCAGTTCTCTTCTCATATTGATCGGAACCATGATCTTCGGAGACAGAAGCGCTAAAAATGAATTAAAAAGAAGGTTTCATATTTAGAGGCAGGCGATTGCCTGGAATATAGGATAACATTCTTGATAAACCGGCTGTCCATGGAGCAAATGGATTAGAAACTGAAGTACGCAGTAAATTTTTTATTGGCGGTTTCCATGGATGGATTACAGAGAATTATGTATGGAAATTTATAGGATTAAAAATTCAGAGGAATATATACAATGACACAGAGGGCTGATTAAAAATGAAAAAAGAGTCAGGAAGCATGCGAGGCATATTAATACGGGAATTATTGGCGGATGTGACTTCCACGGCTGCCATAGGTAAAAAAATTAAAAGCGGAGAGTTCAGAAAGCATCCGGTGGAGCCACAGTGGCGCTGTCCTTTGGGATACCGGTTAATAATAATAAAAAGAGATTCTTTTAGTATGGAATTATTGGATCCCGAGGAAAGGAAATCTACCAATGTCCTATTGCAGCTTCATGGCGGAGGATATATAGGACCTATGAAGAACAGTTACCGGAATTTCGCCGTCAATTATAGCCAGGCAGGCGGGGGAATGCCGGTTCTTACCATTGATTACCGGGTGGCTCCTGAAAATCCTTACCCGGCAGCACTGGAGGATACCGTATCGGCCTATTCCTTCTTAAAGGAACAGGGCTATACCCATGACCAGATTATTATAGCGGGAGACTCGGCAGGAGGCGGACTGGCATTGGCTTTGTGCCATTATTTAAAGGATCAGGGGGAACCTTTGCCAAAGGCTGTCATTACTATGTCTGCATGGACGGACTTAACTTTAGAAGGGGAATCCTATACGGATAACTTTACTATTGATCCTTTATTCGGGAATACCACAGACAGTATCATTTTTAATAAGGATTATGTTGGGGTCCATGATCCAAGGGAACCATATATATCCCCCCTGTACGGTGACTTTACCGGATTTCCTCCCATGCTCATGCAGGTAGGCACCCATGAGATGCTGTTAAGCGATACCCTGACTGTGGCAAAAAAAGCAAAGGAGAGTCATGTAAAAGTGAAATTAAGTGTCTATGAAGACATGTTTCATGTTTTTCAGATGGCAGGGAATTTAATACCCGAGTCAAAAAAAGCATGGGCGGAAGTGGAAAAATTTTTAGCGTTGGTATAGGAAATTATATCCTATACGATAAAACCCTCCGGGGGGATACACACGGATGCATAAGGAAGATGTCACTGCGTGACTGCATTCGGCGCACAAAGTGT
>CAMJWQ010000263.1 GCA_946409475.1 uncultured Lachnospiraceae bacterium | reverse complement strand
GGTGATTTTTTGATTCCGTCAGCCCCAGCAGGTAATCAGCGGACACACCGTAGAATTTGGCCAGCGTCACAATGCTGGTGTGGCTGATGTCCTTGTAATCTTCCGTTTCATAGTTGCCCAAAGCGGATTTTGAAATTCCCGTCCGCTGTTCCAACTGCTCCAGAGTTAGGCCGTTTTCTACCCGCAAATCCTTTAACCGTTCCTGTATCGTCAAGGCCACATTCATAGCTGTATCCCGCCTTTCTCCACATGGGTTTTCTCTGTATTTCCATTATACCATACCTTTCCACAAACGTGGAAATTTTCGATTTTCGGCCTGTTATAGAGTTATTAGTGACAGCAAAAGAAAAATATACTATAATGATTGAGAAGGATCAACTCATTTGAACCATATAAAGTGCTTGGTATGCAGCACGGGGATACGGAAAAACAGGATTAGGAGTATAATATGTTAAATGAAAAGCAGCAGGAGGCGGTCCTTGCGACAGAAGGGCCTTTATTAATTTTAGCAGGAGCAGGTTCCGGAAAAACAAGGGTATTGACTCACAGGATTTCTTATTTAATCAGTGAAAAGGGTGTGAATCCATGGAATATATTAGCCATTACCTTTACCAATAAAGCGGCAGGAGAGATGCGGGAAAGAGTGGATAACATTGTAGAATTCGGTGCGGACAGCATCTGGGTATCTACTTTTCACTCTACCTGTGTGCGCATTTTACGAAGATACATAGAGCGGATTGATTATCAAAATAACTTTACCATTTACGATACGGATGATCAGTTAACGGTTATGAAGGATATTTGTAAGCGGCTGCAGATTGATACAAAAATATATAAAGAGAGAGGCTTTTTATCCGCAATCTCCAGAGCAAAAGACGAGCTTATCACTCCCGGCGGATATGAAAATAAGGCTCTGGCGGAAGGTGATTTTAATAAGAAGAGAACCGCTCAGGTTTACCGGGAATATCAGAATATATTACGGAAAAACAATGCACTTGATTTCGATGATCTGATCTGTAAGACCATAGAGCTATTTAAATGCTGCCCTGACGTATTGGAATATTATCAGGACCGTTTCCGCTATATTATGGTGGATGAATACCAGGATACCAATACGGCTCAGTTTGAGCTGATCCGCCTGTTGGCAAAAAAATACGGGAATCTCTGCGTAGTGGGAGATGATGATCAGTCCATATATAAATTCAGGGGAGCCAATATTAAGAATATCCTGAATTTTGAAAGCGTTTATCCGGATGCCAGGGTAATAAAATTAGAGCAGAATTACAGGTCTACGGAGCTGATATTACAAGCCGCCAATAACGTCATTAAGAATAATTACGGCAGAAAGGACAAGGCCTTATGGACCTCCAAAGAGGGAGGAAATAGGCTGCATTTACGGGAATTTCAAAATGCTTATGAGGAAGCGGAATTCATAGTGGACGATATAGCCGTAAGAATGAAGGAACCGGAAAAAGCCTATAAGGATTTCGCCGTACTATACCGTACCAACGCCCAGGCACGTATCCTGGAGGAAAAATTCGTCATCGCCGGCATTCCCTATAAGGTGGTAGGGGGGATTAACTTCTATGCCCGTAAGGAAATCAAGGACTTACTCTCTTATTTAAAAACGGTTGACAATGCCAGAGATGATTTGGCGGTCAGAAGAATCATAAATATTCCCAAAAGGGGAATCGGGGCAACCACCATCAACCGGGTACAGGCCTATGCCAATGAACAGGGAATCAGCTTTTATGATGCATTGAAAAATGCCCAGTCCATTCCCTCTATCGGAAAAAGCCATACAAAGCTGACACCCTTTGTGACAATGATACAGGCCTTCCGCAGTAAGAAAGACTTTTTTACATTGGAAGAGCTCTTTGATGATATTTTAAAGAATACGGGATATTGTGAACAGCTGGAGGCTGCCGGTGAAGAGGAAGCAAATTTACGTCTGGACAATATTGAAGAATTAAAAAATAAGATCATTACCTATGAAAAAGAAAATGAAAATGCTGCCTTAAGCGGTTTTTTAGAGGAAGTTGCCTTAGTGGCAGATATTGATAACGTTGAGGAAGGAGATAACCGTGTCCTGTTAATGACCTTACACAGTGCCAAGGGTCTGGAGTTTCCTCATGTATATCTGGCAGGAATGGAGGACGGACTTTTCCCCGGATATATGAGCATAACGGCAGATGATTTAACGGAACTGGAGGAGGAAAGACGTCTTTGTTATGTGGGAATTACCCGGGCTATGGAAGAATTAACCTTAACCTTTGCAAGACAGAGGATGATCCGGGGAGAAGTGCAGTATAATAAGATGTCCCGGTTCTTAAAAGAGATCCCCGGGGAATTATTGGATGAATATACGGTAATGAAGAAGGAAAAGGAATCGGATATTTTGAAAGCCCGCATTTACCAACAGGCAAAACAGAATTTTAAAACAAAGCCTTATGCCATGGGCGTATCTCAAAGCTATTCTTCATCTTTGCCTTTTGAAATGCATACTTATGACAGGAATGCATATAATAGTTTCCAAACGAAACAGCAATCTGAAATTTCATACAGGGAAGGTACGTTAGGAGAAGCAGCAGCAGCCGGAACAGGCTTACGGGATGATAAGAAGTTAACGGAGAGCTTCAAACAGGGAAAACCGGTATTTGATTTTGGATCAACAAATGAGTACGGCCTTTCCTATGAAATAGGAGATACGGTAAGGCATATGAAATTTGGTGAGGGTATCGTGAAAAACATTGTGAAGGGCGGCCGGGATTATGAGGTCACCGTTGATTTTCCGAAGTTCGGTGTTAAAAAAATGTTTGCCGCTTTTGCCAAATTGGTGAAGCTATAGAAATAATATGCAAATAGTTAGAAAAAAATAGCATAAGCTATAGAAAAATTTTGATGACGATGTTATAATGATAACAATTAAGCATTTATATAAGGAATGCAGCCATGGATAATTGGAAAATTAGATAAAAATGTTAATGTCCTAACATGAAACGAATACATTACGGTTATAATAAGTGGGAAAGGTGGTCTAAGACATGAGTAAAGTAGAAGAACTTTTTAATGCAGCAAAAATGAATGAATTATTGAACAGAAAAGAAAAATGCAAACCCAAAAACACAATATTATGGATTTTAGCCGTACTTGGAGCAGTAGCGGCAGTAGCGGCTATTGCATATGCAGTATATCGTTACTTTACACCGGATTATCTGGAGGATTTTGAAGATGATCTTGATGAAGATTTTGATGATGACTTCTTTGATGATGATGAGGATTTAGACGATGAACCGGCAGAGGAAGCAACGGACGCAAAGCAGGAACCGGCCGAATAAGAGGGTTTGTATCCGGATGGCACATTTTATCATATCTTGTGCAGGGTTATGAGCTAAGCTGTTTGATTATAATAATAGAAATAGAAAAGCGGCAGGCAAAAAGAAGAACCAAAAAGGAAAAACGAAAAAGATACGGCGGTCACTGTAAATCAGATACTTATGAATCAGAAAAGCAATGCCGTTAGTATAACGAAATACCGTCTATGGGAGCAGGGTAACGAAGCGAAAAATAATAATTAGGTAAATGATTAATGATTAGGTGAATACTAATTTAAAGTAATGATTTTGATACAGTAAAAAATAAAATAGTTAGGCTGTCATATGACAGCCTTATTTTTACGTAAGGAGACGGATATGAAAAAGGGTGAAATCTATGAAGGCAGGGTAGAAAAAACCAATTTTCCTAATAAAGGTATACTTTATGTGGATGGAGTACGCGTTATTGTTAAAAATACCATTCCCGGCCAGACGATAAGGTTTCAAATCCAAAAGAAAAGGAATGAGAAATGTGAAGGACGCTTATTAGAGGTTCTGGAAAAATCGGAACTGGAATTAAGCAAACCGGCCTGCCGGCATTTTCAAGACTGCGGGGGATGCACCTATCAGCACCTGTCTTATGACAGACAGCTAACAATAAAGGAAAATCAGGTAAAAGAGCTTTTGGATTCTGTTATTCATTATCCATATTATTTTGAGGGAATAAAAGAAAGTCCAAAACAGTTCGGTTACCGCAATAAAATGGAATTCTCCTTTGGAGACGAGCGGAAGGATGGCCCTCTTGCTCTTGGTATGCATAAAAGAGGCAGCTTCTACGATATCGTAACAGTAAGTGATTGTCAGATTGTGGATGAGGATTATCGTAAAATTTTAAATTGTGTGTGGAGCTATTGTAAGGAAAAAAAGCTTGATTTTTACCATAAAATGCAGCATAAGGGAGAATTGCGGCATCTCCTTGTGAGAAAAGGAAATAAAACAGGAGAAATTCTTATTGTTTTGGTTACTTCCACACAGAAGAATCTGAAACAGGAGCTTCGGGAGCTTACAGAAGCGTTACTGGCTTTGTCTTTAGAGGGGGAGGTTACAGGCATCCTTCACACCCTGAATGACAGCATGGCAGATATTATACAAAGTGATGAAACAAAGCTATTATACGGCAGAGATTATTTCTATGAGGAATTATTGGGGCTGACCTTTAAAATATCCCCCTTTTCTTTTTTCCAGACCAACTCTTTGGGGGCGGAGGTTCTCTATGAGATGGTACGGAAGTATATCGGAGCCATTAAGGAAAAGGTCATCTTCGATTTATACAGCGGCACAGGAACCATAGCCCAGATTCTGGCTCCCGTAGCCAAAAAGGTGGTTGGAGTGGAGATTGTGGAAGAGGCAGTGAAAGCGGCAAAGGAAAATGCCGTATTAAATGGCCTTAGCAACTGTGAGTTTATTGCCGGAGATGTATTAAAGGTCATAGATGATTTGACGGACAAGCCCGATGTCATTGTCCTAGACCCGCCCAGAGACGGCATTCATCCCAAAGCCCTCACTAAAATTATTCACTTCGGCGTAGACCGGATTGTGTATGTATCCTGTAAGCCTACCAGCCTTATCAGGGACTTGGAGGTGTTTCAGGAAAGGGGGTATCAGGTGGAAAAGGCTGTGGCGGTGGATATGTTTCCGGGGACGGGGCACGTGGAGAGTGTGATACTACTACAT
>CAMJWQ010000262.1 GCA_946409475.1 uncultured Lachnospiraceae bacterium | reverse complement strand
TTCACCCGGAATAATATCTCCCTCCAGGGTTCCCTGCGTTACTTCCTCCGGCAGGTTTCTTGCCATAATCATCTGGTATTTCATCTCACAAAATGCAAGCTTTTTGGCCGTGGTATTACCGCAATGAAAGCCCATGAAGGTATCCGTAAAACCGTATTTGAATTTTCCCTTAATATCTTCTTCATACATATCCCTGGGAACAGTATTGTTAATATCCAATAGGGTCACTGCATCTAAGCTGACACAGGTTCCTATGAATTCGCTTAATGCACCGTAAATATCCACTTCACAGGAGACGGGAATTCCCATCGCCGTTAGTCTGCTGTTCACGTAGCAGGGTACGAATCCGAACTGAGTCTGAAAAGCAGGCCAGCATTTACCGGCTACGGCTACGAATTCCCTGGAGCCTTTATGTGCTTCCACCCAGTCTAATAAGGTAATTTCATACTGCGCCAGCTTAGAAAGTATCTCCGGTTTCCTATTACCTTTTCCCAGCTCTTCTTCCATACTTTTTACAACCTCAGGAATTCTGGAATCCCCTGCATGTTTGTTATAAGCTTCAAATAAATCAAGCTCCGAATTTTCTTCTATTTCCACGCCAAGATTATAGAGCCGTTTGATCGGCGCATTGCAGGCCAGGAAATCCTGGGGTCTTGGTCCGAATCCTATGATTTTTAAATTCCGAAGTCCGATTATGGTTCTGGCTATGGGAACAAAGTCATTGATCATTACGGCACAGTCGGCCGCATCTCCCACAGGATATTCCGGTATGTACACCTTGATTTCTCTTAATTTTAAGTTATAGCTGGCATTTAACATGCCGCAATAAGCATCTCCACGGCCGCCTATCAGATTATCTCCCGTTTCCTCCGCCGCCGCTATGAACATGGCGGGTCCGTCAAACTCTTTGGCAAGTAAGGTTTCTGCCGTTTCCGGTCCAAAGTTACCCAGATACACTACCAATGCATTACATCCGGCTTCTTTCAGCTCTGCCAAAGCCTTTCTCATATCCGTTTCGCTTTCAATACAGGTTGGACATTCATAAATTTCTCCGTACTTTTCCTGATATTCCTTTACCACAGACCTTCTTCTTGATTCCGACAAAGTCATGGGAAAACAATCTCTTGATACGGCTGCAATTCCTAACTTTACTTCAGGTATATTAATCATTTTAAAATCCTCCTTTATAATTTATATTTTGCCTGCACAGTGAGGTTATCCCCAATTAAACCAATAAAGCTTCCTTCCGGCAATCCGCCTTCCTCGTGTCCGATAAGCCATTTATTCCTGGCCGCCAGTAATTTATCTTCTCCTTCGGAATGCACCGTATTAAGAGGCAGATTCGTATCCTTCGGCAGCACGACCACTGCCTTAAATCCCTCTCCGACAGCATTACAGGGTGCATAATGCAGCGTAGTGGCATACATTTCCACCACGGTTCCCCCGGGTACGAAAAATGCTTCTATGTTTTTCGTTTCATAGGTAAAATCCCTGTTAATATCCTGCTGCATACCAAGCATCAGTATCATATCCGTAGCCGCAACATTAATTTCTGAGCTTCTGTGATATTCCACCGCATTTAGTTTATGGTTATTTCCGTTGCAATAACCTATCTGTATGGGTGACTCCCCATATATAATATCCTGGAACACTTTAAAAACCGGCAGGCTTTCCAGTAATTCTACGGAAGGTTCATACACCACGCCATCCGGTAAAGGTGTCTGCTCCATTTTTTCCAGCAGTTCTTTGCAATCAACCCCCTCTATAATTCTTCCATACTTTCTAAACGCTTGATCCGTTACCTGATTGATAACCACAATTTTCCTCCTTTCCTCTTTGTGTGCCCGAGCACATCCTTTTTATATAAGCTTATTCCATTTTGCGTAATTTGTCAATCATCTGCAGGCGGTTAATTAGTTGACTTAGTCAAGTATTTTTGCTATGATTAATTATGGCAACTATAATATATACCATTCAGGAGGATTTTATGGATACGGAACATCTCCATTTGCTTCAGGTAATACGCGGCTTCAATCGTTTTTACACCAATATTCTGGGACTGGTAGATCTTCATCTGTTAGGCACGGATTTTTCCCTTTCGGAAGCCAGAGTACTTTTCGAAATTGGTAATCACAAGAACTGCACTGCAAAAGAGTTAACTGAAAAACTAAAAATGGATGGAGGATATTTGAGCAGGATCCTAAAAGGGTTTGAAAGAAAGGGCTTTATATACCGTTCACAATCAGAAGCCGACGGCAGAAAATATTTTTTATCACTGACAAGGGAGGGCAGGGAAGCCTTAGCAAAGTTAGATTCCTTATCTAACAGGCAGATTAACAAAATGATAGGTGATTTGCCCCCTTTCAAACAGCAGATCATAGCAAAATGTATGACCACCATTGAAAAATATCTCTCGGGGGAATCCGGCAGTACTATTACGATAAGGCAGGAATTAAGACCGGGAGATGCAGGCACGCTGATTCATCTGCACGGCTCCCTGTATGCCAGGGAATGCGGCTATAATTACGTTTTTGAAGCTTATGTATGTAATACGTTTTTTGAATTTCTAAAAAATTATGATCCCGGTAAAGACCGCATCTGGTTTGCCGAAGACGGTGGGCAGATGATTGGAGCCGTTGCTATCGTGGGGCATGGGGAAGAAATCGCTCAGCTGCGATGGTTTCTGATCCATCCCGATTATCGGGGCTGTGGTATCGGAAGGAGATTATTACGGGAGGCCTTACAATTTTGCAAGAACCAAAAATATCAAAAGGTCTTTTTGGAAACTACAGACGATCAGAAAACAGCCATTCAGATGTATAGAAATGCCGGATTTAAAAAAGTGGAAGAAAAGGAAGACTGTTCCTGGGGCTTACGGCATATGGAACAGACATATGAGCTATATTTATAAGCTTATTGCCAATCTGCACAAAACAGGAAGCATGAGCTTCCTGTTTTGTCTGCTAATTATTCTTCTTTTATAAAGGCCTCATCATCAGGAGCAATACTTTCCTTTTGCTCTTCTTTTATTGCGGAGCTCTCATCCGCATTGCTCTTTGCCTCCTCTGCCGGCTCAGGAATTCCTTTTACCTTCCTGAATATCTGCATGAATTCTTTTCCGGTAATGGTTTCCTTCTCAATTAAGAATTCCGCAATTTTGTCCATCACATTTCTGTTTTCCTGCAAAAGCCGCTTTGCTTTTTCATAGCTGCTGCTAAGTAATTCCATCACTTCCGCATCTACCTGGGAACTGGTGGCATCGGCACAGTTAAGTACCGATCTTCCGTCCAGATACTGGCTCTCTATGGATTCCAGGGCCACCATACCAAACTTTTTGGACATACCGTACTGTGTAACCATGGCTCTGGCAATCTTGGTAGCCTTTTCAATATCGTTTGCGGCTCCGGTGGTAATGGTATCGAAAACAATTTCTTCAGCAGCACGTCCTGCTACAAACTTTACCAGCATAGTTCTCAATTCTTTTTCGGAATTCAAGAATTTTTCTTCCTCCGGAACATTCATTACATAGCCCAAAGCACCCATGGTTCTGGGTACAATGGTAATTTTCTGAACAGGCTCGGAATCCTTTTCCAATGCACTGATCAGCGCATGTCCCACTTCATGATAGGAAACAATCCGGCGTTCTTCCTTACTCATAATACGGTCTTTTTTCTCTTTTCCGACCAATACTACCTCTACGGCTTCAAATAAATCCGATTGGTTTACAAAATTTCTTCCGTGCTTGACGGCATTAATGGCTGCCTCATTAATCATGTTAGCCAAATCCGAACCAACGGCCCCCGATGTGGCAAGGGCAATGGCATCCAAATCAACGGTATCATCCATCAGAACATTTTTGGCATGTACCTTAAGGATTTCTACCCTGCCTTTTAAATCCGGTTTATCCACAATGATTCTTCTGTCAAAACGGCCGGGCCTTAACAATGCCTTATCCAGGACTTCAGGTCTGTTCGTGGCAGCTAATATCAAAATACCTTTTGAGGTATCAAAACCATCCATTTCCGCTAACAGCTGGTTCAGTGTCTGCTCCCTTTCGTCGTTTCCGCCGCCGTAACGGCTGTCCCTGCTTTTACCGATGGCATCGATTTCGTCAATAAAAATAATACATGGGGCATTTTTCTGGGCTTCCTTAAAAAGATCCCTGACTCTGGAAGCACCCACGCCCACAAACATTTCTACGAAATCGGATCCTGCCAGTGAAAAGAAGGGCACCTTGGCCTCTCCTGCCACAGCCTTTGCCAGCAGGGTTTTGCCGGTTCCCGGAGGTCCCACCAATAATGCCCCCTTCGGCAGCTTCGCTCCGATTTTCGCATATTTCCCGGGATTATGAAGGAAGTCCACGACCTCCTGTAAAGACTCTTTGGCTTCATCTTCTCCGGCAACATCCTTAAAGGTAATTCCTGTCTGCTTTTCCACATAGATTTTGGCATTGCTTTTGCCAACACCCATAACGCCTCCGCCTTTAGACATTCTTCTGAAAATAAAGCTTAAGCCTATCCATAATATGGCAACAGGCAGCAGGTAAGCTACAATGGAAGTCAGAAATCCGGCCTCATCCGGAATTTCATGTCTATACTCAATTCCCTTTTTATCCAAACGGGCAGCTAAAGTATCTCCTTCTTCCACTATTCCGGTATAGTAAGTTACCGGCAATGCATTTTCGTCACTCTTTAGCTTAATGGATATCTTGTTGGATTCAATTACCACACTTTCTACTCTATCCTCATCAATTAATTCTAAAAATCTATTATAGCTGATTTCCTGCTGGGTACCGCTTGTCATAAGTCTATAGTAAAAGCTGGCAAAAACCAGCATCACTAATAATGCTATTAATAATGCCATCAGGGAATGATTATTCTGAGGGTTCTGCCCGCCTCCCCGGCCCTTATTGTTATTATTTTCCATACTGTTCCTCCTGCGTTACAATTACTTTCATTATAGAGATAGTTAAAATAGAAATCAATATACACTTTATGAAAATTAATGCATAAATTATAAAGGTTTTCTAAACAGGCCATTACTTACCTTATTATTATATTTTAAAAATTCAAAATTTGCCAACTATATTTA
>CAMJWQ010000261.1 GCA_946409475.1 uncultured Lachnospiraceae bacterium | reverse complement strand
GATATCCCTTCTGTCCAGGTAGCCGGGTCAAAGGTTTCTTCATCAAAATTATCTCCGCTTATTGAACCGCCTTCAATCATGGCTTTTACTAATGCTTTTGCGGAGGTGGAACCTGAAGATACACCTATTTTTTTGTCAACCAGGTCGGCAAGGGCCTTAATACCCGATTCGTTTTCCACCAGCACCGTTACGTAGTCGGTATAATAAGGTGTGGAAAAATCCCAGCTTTCCTTTCTTTCATCCGTGATTGTAAAAGTAGCCAATACACAGTCAATTTCACCAGAATCTAACAGCTCCGTACGGGTCGCGGCCGTTACCGGTGTAAATTCCACTTCAACGCCTAAGTTTTCTGCAATTTTTTCCGCCAAAGTAATTTCAAGGCCTGAGTATTCACCGGTTAAAGTATCCTGAAATCCGAAACCTATTACAGCATTTTTAACACCTACACGCAATTCGCCTCTGTCAATAATTGCCTGTACATCCTCCGGGTATGCGGCTGTTTCCTCCGTTTCCCCGGTCGCTTCTTCCCCTGTTTCCGTCGTTTCTTCAGCCACAGGTTCACCTGCCTCCTCCGAAGTATCCTTATCTGCGCCGCAGCCTCCCAATAAAGATAACACCAGCATGCTGCTTACAACCAGGGCTGATAACTTCTTCCATTTTTTCATAATGGCTCCTCCTTTAATTAATTTATATTCAAAACTCCGGTACCGCATTGCATAAATTTTGATGAATTCAGCACCCGCTATTTCAACTGACGCAGCGTCGTCGTCAGCTGACACAGGAACTGCTGCGCCTCCATCCTCTGCCCTGCCTCGATGGACCATGCACCGTTATTCCCCGAAGCTTACGCAGCGCAGTACCGGACGTTTTGTTGCCTGACTTTTTATTACCGGATAATTTTACTCAAAAATTGCTTTACCCTCTCATGCTCCGGATTGGTAAAGAAGTGCTCCGGCTTCCCCTCTTCTATAATCTGACCGTCATCCATAAATACAATACGGTCCGCAACCTGCCTGGCAAAGCCCATTTCGTGGGTAACCACTACCATGGTGATATTTTCCCCGGCCAGTTTTATCATAACATCCAATACCTCCTGAATGGTCTCAGGATCCAAAGCAGAGGTCGGTTCGTCAAAAAGTATAATTTTAGTCTGTGCACATAATGCTCTGGCGATAGCAATTCTCTGCTGCTGTCCTCCCGATAAAGTGGCAGGATATACGTGGGCCTTATCTCTGAGTCCTACTACATCCAGATAATGACAGGCCAGCTCCTCCGCTTCTTTTTTACTTTTGTGCTGCAGCTTCATTGGCGCTAAGGTCAGATTTTTTAAAACAGACATATGGGGATATAAATTAAACTGCTGAAACACCATGGAAGTAGTATCCCTGACTATTCTGGTCCTGTTTCTTCCCGTTATTTTCTCACCGTTTATATACACCTCTCCGCTGGTAGGTTCCTCTAAAAAATTCATGCAGCGGACCGCTGTAGATTTCCCGGAGCCGGAAGGACCGATAATGACCAGCTTCTCACCTTCCGCCACCTCCAGATTCAAATTCTTTAATACATGGAGATCACCGAAATATTTATTTACATTTATCATTTTAATCATATCTATCTGCCTCTTTCCCAATATTTTTTCTTATGTTGGCTTATGGTTTATTTGGCTTCTGTTTAACATAAATTGGTAAATATTATATAGTGAAAAAAAAAGATACCTGATCATCTGCGGTCAGGCACCTCTGCCTATTAAAATTATAATAAATTATGATTTTTTTGTCAAGCTTTTCCAGTTATATAAAAATAAAAGAGGACAAGCACACACCTGTCCTCTTATTTCACGCCACCGTCCATAAACATTCTATTTTGTTACTTCCATATGTACGGTTGATTTAGAAATTCCAAACTGCTTCGCGGTCTGCCTTACCGTAGCGTTATACTCAATAATGTAATTGGCAATATCAACTGCCCTTTCTTCTATATATCCTTTCATTCCCCTATTTCCGATTAATCGGAACCCTCCTGCAATACTTGTTTTTATATTGTATGCACCGGAAAAAAATATTAGCACTACAGCAACTCATTTTTACTTATTTTCTTAAAATTCCGGCTTTGCTGCCATTCTTATTTAATTACCGCGTTATCCAAAACGAAATCCAAAACCTTTTGATTTGAGAGGTTTTCCTTAAAAGCCTCCTGATCAGTTGCTTCCAGAAATGCATCTCCGGATTCATAGCCGTATTGGGCGGCATACAACGCTGCCTGCTCCTGCAATTCCTCATCGGTTACCGCAATATCTTCTTTATCGGCTATATAACCTATTACCAGGCTTTCCTTGGCAATGGACTCAGCCTGTTCCTTAACATTTTGTTCATAGGCAGCATAATCCAAGCCGTAATAGGCAGATATAAAATCCTCCAATTCCATACCGGCAGATTCCGCATACTGCTCATAGGTGTCATTCATCATATTATAATACTTATCAATTAATTCCTGGGGAATTTCACTTACGACAGCATTGGAAACTATCTGATTCCAAACACTGTTCTCCGCATTCTGCTGAGCGGCCGTCTCTTCCTCGTCCTGCAGAACCCCCTTTAAATACTCCGTATATTCCGCAGTTGTTTTATAATCCTCGGATATACTTTGTACAAATTCATCCGTATATTCCGGTAAGATTTCTGTGGAAATAGAATTAATGGTCACGTCAAATACTACGTCTTTCCCTGCATATAAGGTAGACGAATAATCCTCGGGAAAGGTCAGATTTAATGTCAACGTCTCTCCTGCATTATGACCGATTAATCCGCTTTCAAAGCCGTCTATAAAGGAATTCGAACCGATTTCCAGCTCATAGCCTTCATTGGTTCCTCCTGCAAATTCTTCACCGTCTATAGTTCCCATAAAGTCAATATTTACAATATCGCCTTCCTGTACGGCACGGTCCGTAACGTCTGTTTTCACTTTATTACTTTCCAGAGTAGAATCAATTCTGGCCTGAATTTCTTCGTCGGTAACCTCCACAGCCTCTTTCGTTGCTTCAATTCCCATATATTGGTCCTGCGTAAGTGTTACATATTTTTCCGCATCAACACCGCTTGCATTCTTATTCTTGTTTGCACAGCCAGTAAGGCTTAAGATTAATACCCCCATAGAAACAATTATTAATAATTTTTTCATCATTTAAGACCCTCTCATACTTATTTTTATATAAACCAATCCGTTCGCCTACAGACAATATACTATATATATCATAGAAAGGCAAAAAATAAAAGTGAAATATTTGTGAAGAAAAACATCGTTGCCGGTTAATGCGCCCGGAACTCCGGTCAGAACAGGCAGATTACATCTTTATAATAAAGGAGACAGCAGTCTGCTGAACTGTTCCTTCACCCGGACCAGCAATGACCTTTTGGCATAAATATAGTGCGTGACCAGAGTGCAATACTTTAAGTCCTCTTTAATTTTTTCTTCCATCAATGCTGCGGTCTTTTCATTGTAAATAACCGCATTTACCTCAAAATTTAATTTAAAGCTCCTGATATCCATATTAGCTGTCCCATAGCACAGCACCTTCCCGTCTACCACAATTCCCTTGGCATGCAGAAAGCCGTTGTTATATACGTAACAATTGGCTCCCGCATCTATCAGGTCACCCACGTAAGAATAGGTCGCCCAATACACAAAAGGGTGATCCGGCTTGCAGGGTATCATAACATTAACATTGATGCCTGATAAGGCAGCTATCTTCAATGCCTCTGTTATAGACTCGTCGGGGATAAAATAAGGCGTCTGTATATAGATACTCTTTTCTGCTTTACTAATTAGCCGAAGATAATTATTTCGGATGTTCTGCAATTTGGAGTCAGGTCCGCTGGAAATAATTTGGATTCCGTTATCCCCCCACATCATGGAATCAGGCTGAAAAAAATATTGATTCTTTAATAACAGATTTTCTTTACTGGCATAATTCCAATCCAATATAAACCGTACCTGGACGGCTCTTACGGCTGATCCGGATATTTTCAAATGCGTGTCCCGCCAATATCCGAATTTTTTAGCAAGTCCGATATATTCTTTCCCTATGTTAAAGCCGCCCAGGAAGGCTGTTTTTCCGTCAATGACCACTATTTTTCTATGATTTCTATAATTAACACGCAGATGTAAGCGCTTAAGCAGGGCAGGGAAAAATTCTGCTGTCATAATTCCCTCTCTTCGCAGTCTGTCCCAGGTTCTGCGTTTCATATGCCGGCAGCCCATACTGTCAAAAAGAATACGTACTTCGACCCCTTCTCTCACCTTCTCTATAAGGGCTTCCTGTATACGGTCAAATAATTCATCATCACGTATAATATAATACTGAATATGAATATAGCTTTTCGCCTTCCTTATCTCATCTATAAGAGCGTTAAACTTTTCATTACCATCCGTATAAATTTCCACTTCATTATCATCCGTATAGATCGCCCCGGCCGATTCCAGATTATATAAAATCAAATCCGCATATTCACCGGGAAAATCTTCTCTTTCATCGTATTCACTCTTTAGTATGATTTCCTCCTGCTTACGTATGGCAGAATTTAATTCATCCTCAATTTCCTTTGTACGAAACATTTTACTTTTATGCATATCCTGTCCGATTACCAAATATAACAAAAAGCCTACAATCGGAACAAAATAGAGTATTAAAAGCCATGTCCACACAGATTTCGGTTCTCTCCTCTGGAAAAAGATAATAATAAACGATAATATTAAATTAACAAAGATCAGGTTTTGAAATAAGAAAGTCCATACCTTTAATAACTGTTCTAAAACTACCATTTTTCCCCCTGTTTCATCCCACGTATCTATTCGTATCATATAGAAATCCATTTACACTATTAAAAACAAATACTCCCGACCGTCGCGCTTGCTTTCCTTCCGATAAGTTACGCTATCAGAAGTAAAAGGCACTTCTGATACCACTCAAGATCTCCGTTCTTTCGTTAACTTATCGGATGAAAGCAAATGCTCCCTCTGGTCGCGCTTGCTTTCCTTCCGATAAGTTACGCTATCAGAAGTAAAAGACACTTCTGATACCACTCAAGATCTCCGTTCTTTCGTTAACTTATCGGATGAAAGC
>CAMJWQ010000260.1 GCA_946409475.1 uncultured Lachnospiraceae bacterium | reverse complement strand
TAACGAAGGAAACGGCTGCTAAGGTAATGAATAAAAAGCTTGTTGCGGATGAGAAGTGGAAGACAAGGCTGGAAGAATATTTCGGTAAAGGCTTTAAGGAGGGAATTCCTAAGAACAATTATAAGCAGGCATTGATTCCGGAAGGGGCCATTATTCTTGACAATCCCAACGGAACGGCTCCCGGAGTCATAATAGAAGCGAATAATAAAAGTGTCATTCTGCTTCCCGGACCGCCGAATGAATTAAAGCCTATGTTTTTAAATCTGGTGGTACCATATATCAATAAGAAAACAGACGGTATCATTTATTCCAAAACCGTTAAAATATGCGGACTGGGTGAAAGTACGGTGGAAATGCAGATAAAAGACTTAATTGAGAAGCAGAACAATCCGACCATAGCGACCTATGCAAAAACAGGAGAAGTACACATACGGATAACGGCCGGGGCAGAGACTCTTGAAGATGCCAAAGAGCGGATAAAACCAATTGTACGAATAATAAAAAACCGGTTCGGCAGAAATATTTATACCCTTGAAGAGTTGACGTTAGAGGAGGCAGTGGCTGCATTACTGAAAAATAATAATCTTACCGTTGCAACGGCAGAATCCTGTTCGGGAGGTCTTTTGGCCGGAAGATTAATAAATGTTGCGGGAATTTCAGAAGTCTTTAAAGAAGGGTATATCACATACAGTAACAAAGCAAAAAGAAGATTATTAGGAGTGAAAAAGGAAACATTATTGCAATATGGAGCTGTCAGCGAAAAGACAGCGAAGGAGATGGCACTGGGAGGAGCACGGAGCAGCAAAGCAGACGTATGTGTATCCGTAACGGGGATTGCGGGTCCTGACGGAGGAACGGAACAAAAACCGGTAGGCCTGGTTTATATTGCCTGTGATGTATTGGATCAGGTAACGGTAAAAGAATACCGCTTTAAGGGAAGCAGGGCTTTAATAAGAGAAAAAACGGTGACGGCGGCCCTTGCTCTTTTGAGGGAAAGTTTATTACTGTACATTGATAAGACTTTATAATCTTTTTACTCTATAAGAATATGCATTGCCTTAAATAAATAAAGCCTGTGATTCCTATAGAGCAAAAAGAAGCAGCTATGTATTACGGTATCACTTTTCTAATGGTAAATTTGGCATTTAGGAAGGCCCAATTTTGAGCAAAGGGCCTCATAGTATTCCAATAACCGATTCCCAGCAATGAATTCTCGGTTACGACCTCCATTTTAGCTTGAATACTGCGTACATCCTCAAACCATACAACATGGCTTCTTCCTCTCATATCCTGATAATAAAAGAAAGGGGACTGGGCGGTTGGATCAAATTGTATTTCCACATTATTTTGAGCTGCCATCTGCACCGCATATTGGTTCCCGACAATAGTGGCTGCCGTGACGCCTCTTACGTAGGGTAATAGCCAGTCATATCCATAGTTGGGAACCCCCATAACTATTTTCGAAACAGGTATTTCGGTAATTGCATAATTCACAACTCTTCGAACCTGATCAACGGGAGCCACCGCCATGGGAGGTCCGTAGGTATAACCCCATTCATAGGTCATTAAAAGAACCGTATTGGCTATTGCTCCCAGCTGTGCATAATCATGGGCCTGATACAGCAGACCGGCCTGCTCTGCGGAGGTCTTGGGAGCCAAATCCACATTTACGGTAAAGCCCTGTGCATTTAATTTTGTTGTCACGTTTCTTACAAATTCGATAAAGGCCTCCCCAACTTCCGGGGGAATAAATTCAAAATCAATATCCAGTCCCAAATATCCCTTTTCACTCATAACGGCGATAATTTTATCAATTATAATATTTTGCAGTTCTACATTCTGGAATAAGAAACTGGCACGTTCACTGCTGAAATTACCGCCTTCGTCAACAGAAGATAATAGCATGATGGGTGCTACTTTGTATTGATAGGCTAAGTTAATTAAGAGCTGGTCATCTATGGGAATCAATTCTCCGTCTTCCGTGAATCCGTATCCGAAAATCGTCAGGTTAGTTAAAAAAGGCAAGACTCTTAACAGAACATTTCTGTTAATAAAAGGATATACATAGCCATTAACAAATATTTCGCGTATCCGGGTTTCTGCATAGCTGATGGTTATTTGCTGCCCGACAAACAAAATGGGGTCGGAGGATAGATAGGGATTATTCTGCAGGAGTGCCAGAACGGTGGTATTATAGAAAGATGCTATCTGCGTCAGCGTTTCTCCTGCGCTCACAGTGTGTATGACTTCGGGAAACAGAATAATCAAAGATTGTCCGACCACAAGATTGTCCTGATTTTCTAAGCCGTTGTCGGTAATTATGGATTGTACGGATACCCCATAAGCGGCAGCTATCTGTGTTAACGTTTCACCTCTTTGCACAGTATGTATCTCCATTTTTATCACCTTCCTATTGTGTTCTTAATATGCATTGTATGCAGGGCTTACGGCAGATATGTTAGGAAGACTCATTTAATTAGGAGCATTTAAAGATATTAAGAATTAAAAAAGAAATTAAAAAAGAAATTAATGATTGCTTTATTTATTGTAAAATTCTATAATAAAAATGTTAGAGTACATTTTCAAAATCTTATCCTTTTTTTCTGATATGCGCGGGCAGCGGGTTAAGTGCGCACTTTTATTATCTGAGGGCGGTAGCTGTGATAAGGCAACACGCGCAATTCTCACGGGTTTGCCAACCCATATGAACAATCCCATTGGTTATAAAATTCATGATAAGGAGGGATGCGTATTGCTTGTCTGAAATAACATGTTTAAAAATAACAATTGACAGAGTAATTAATATATACTATATTTATAGAAGGAGAACATAAGTTCGTATTAGGAGGTTAAAATGGCTCAGGATGATAAAATAAAGGCATTGGATGCCGCACTGTCACAAATAGAAAAACAATTCGGCAAAGGTTCCGTCATGAAATTAGGAGATACGGGAACCCATATGAATGTGGAAACCATACCTACCGGTTCCTTAAGTCTGGATATTGCTTTAGGCTTAGGCGGTATACCCAAGGGACGCATCATAGAAATATATGGTCCGGAATCCAGTGGTAAAACCACAGTTACCTTACATATGGTTGCGGAAGTTCAAAAAAGAGGCGGAATAGCCGGATTTATAGATGCGGAGCATGCCCTGGATCCCGTATATGCAAAGAACATCGGGGTAGATATTGATAATCTTTATATATCTCAGCCCGATAATGGAGAACAGGCTCTGGAGATCACGGAAACAATGGTTCGTTCCGGCGCTATTGATATTATCGTAATTGATTCTGTGGCGGCTTTAGTGCCCAGAGCGGAAATAGACGGCGAAATGGGAGATAGTCATGTGGGATTACAGGCCAGATTAATGTCCCAGGCTCTCCGTAAATTAACAGCCGTCATCAGTAAATCCAACTGTTCCGTAATATTCATTAATCAATTAAGAGAGAAAGTCGGCGTGATGTTTGGAAATCCGGAGACAACTACCGGAGGCAGGGCATTAAAATTCTATTCTTCCGTCCGCATGGATGTCAGAAGAATTGAAGCCTTAAAGCAGGGCGGAGAAGTCGTAGGTAACAGAACCAGGGTAAAAGTAGTGAAGAATAAAATTGCTCCGCCGTTTAAAGAAGCCGAATTTGATATTATGTTCGGAAAAGGTATTTCAACGGAAGGAGATATACTGGACTTGGCTGCTGAATGTAATATTATTAATAAAAGCGGAGCATGGTTTGCTTACAACGGAGCTAAAATAGGACAGGGACGTGAAAATGCCAAGACCTTTCTGAAAGAGCATCGGGAAATCCTGGAAGAAGTAGAAGTCTTAGTCCGTAAACATTATAATCTGTTAGCTGATACCGATAAAACCGGAGCAGCAGAGGAATAACTTATGCTTGTAACGGAGATTGAGAAGGTATCTAAGAATAAAAGGAATATTTTTATCGATAATAAATTCGCCTTTGTCTTATACAAAGGCGAATTAAAATATTACGAAATAGAAATTGGAAAGGAATTAAATAATAACCGATACAAAGAAATCATCAATCGGACCCTGTATAAAAGAGCTCAGAACAGGGCCCTTTATCTATTGACTGCCAGAGAATACACGGAAAAAGAATTAAGTGCCAGGCTATGTCAAAATCGCTATCCTGAAGAAGTAATAGAAAAAGTAGTTATATTTCTTAAAGAATATCATTATTTAGATGATTTATCATATACCAGACAATTTATCCGTGCTTATGGAAAAAGAAAAAGCGCGAAGCAGATAACAGAACAATTGTATCACAAGGGAATTGCCAAAGACACAGTCCGAAAAGTCATGGGACAGGAAGAGGTAAACGATACTGAGGCCATCCTGAAATTAGCGAAAAAGAAGGTAAAAAGAGCAGAGGAGCTTGATATGCAAAAGGAAAGCAGGCTGATACGGTATTTATTCCGAAAGGGGTTTCATTATGAAGATATATGCCAATGTATTTGCCGGCTTAAGAATAATGATATTGACGAAAATGATGAATTTGATTGATAAAAATTAAGATTACTTGACAGTTGTACTAAAAAAGTATAAAATTTAAGTGTTGTATTTTGTACAATGAAAAATGAATAAGGAGGTGCTCCTGTGCAGACAGTAATTGGCATTGCTATTGCTGTGGTCATTACGCTTGTTATTGCAGTACCTGTTACTTGCTTAATAGCAATTTCCTATAGAAAAAAAGTTGTAGAGGCTAAAATCGGGAATGCAGATGAAAAAGCGAGAGGAATAATAGATGAAGCGTTAAAGGTTGCCGAGGCTAAAAAGAGAGAAAGCTTACTTGAAATCAAAGAAGAATCAATTAAAACAAAAAATGAATTAGATCGAGAAATCAAAGAACGGAGAACAGAAATTCAACGTCTTGAAAGAAGAGTTCTTCAAAAGGAAGAGAACATTGATAAGAAAGCAGAAGCTATAGAAAGACGTGAGGCAGTATTTTCTGCAAAGGAGGAAGAATTAGAAAAGAAGAAATCTGAAATTTCGATTCTTCATGAAAGGACAGTAAAGGAACTGGAAAGAATTTCAGGTCTTACCTCCGAACAAGCAAAAGAATATCTGTTGAAAACTGTTGAAGATGAAGTGAAGCATGATACTGCCAAGCTGGTAAAAGAATTAGAAGGCAAAGCG
>CAMJWQ010000259.1 GCA_946409475.1 uncultured Lachnospiraceae bacterium | reverse complement strand
GTTTATTATTGAACTTTGCCGTCAGTATTCCCGAAATAAAACGCCCGGCCGTAATTCCGAAATAATATAAAGAAATCCATTGGGCCGCAACAGAAGAGGAAATACCGCGGTACACCACCAGATAGGTGCTTCCCCAAAGACCCGCAGTCGTTTCTATAGCACAATAACAGAAAAAAATAAAAAAAGCTTCCTTGGCTCCCCTGACTTCCAATAATTTCTTTAATCTGGTTTTAACCGGCCTGCCGGCTTCTGTTTTACTGCGATCTCCTCTATTTTCAATCCTCTTCCATAAAGGCAGGGAAAATAATAGTATGATAAATAATCCTGACTGAATCAGGGATATCGTACGAAATCCGCCTCTGAATCCGCCTTCTTTCCTCAAATAAAAGGACATGATAACGGGTCCGAAAGTGGCACCCAGACCCCAGAAGCAATGAAGCCAGTTCATATGTCTGGCTTTATAATGTATGGCAACAAAATTATTTAAGGCAGCATCAATCGCTCCCGCTCCCAGTCCCAGTATAACGGCAAATGGCAGAAACCAAAGAAAGCTCGCTATATAAGAAAATCCAAGCAGGGCCGCAGCCGTCATACCTACACTAACCACAATTATTTTCCCGGTACCGATTTTCTTAATAATGGCTTCACTATAAAAACTGGAAATAATGGTGCATCCGGATACCGTCATGGATACGATTCCTGCGCTGGATACCGATACCCCTAAGCTTTGATGAATATCCGGCCAGGCACACCCTAATATGGAATCCGGCAATCCTAAGCTGATAAAAGCCAGATAAATTAATACCAACAGTGCCGTAAGCATTTATTAACTTCCTTTCTATTCCATGCTATAACGTTTTTTTCATATAATCCTTCTTATACCGAAATTATTCTCATTATAGCGGTTTCTGAAAGGTATTACAATTACTTTTTTCTTAAAACCTTCTTTCCGTTCTTTCTTGCAGCATCCCCCCGGAAGGTTTTATCGTATAGGACGTAATTTCCTATACGTAAAAAATTACTAGGAGGCCGTTTCGAATTTAGCGGTCATAGTGCATAATTCAACTATATCTATAAAAAACGGGAGGATAAATGAGTACGTTATTAATAATAGAGGACAACAGGGACGTAAACCACCTGATAAGGGAGACCCTGGCAAGGGAGGGCTACAAGGTAATTTCCGCCTTCGACGGCCTTACCGGTTCCAAAATGCTTGCCGCCGGGGATTTTGATTTAGTGATTCTTGATCTCATGCTACCCTTTAAAAGCGGGGATGAAATAGTAAAAGAGCTTCGCGGTTTCAGTGATGTTCCGGTTATTATCTTGTCGGCAAAGGATACGGTTTTTACAAAAATCGATCTGTTGAAGCTGGGAGCCGATGATTATATGACCAAGCCCTTTGATCTGGGTGAGCTGGCAGCCAGGGCAGCGGCACAGCTTCGGCGCTATCACAGGGCGGAAAAGGCAGAAGAGATTTATACCTATAAGGATATGCAATTAGACAGTAAAATCAAACGCGTCCTTGTCAATGGCAGGGAAGCAGATTTAACAGCCAAGGAGTACTACATATTGGAGCTCATGCTGCAAAATCGGGATAAGGTTTTTTCCAAAGCAAATCTTTATGAGTCAATCTGGAAGGAAGAATATCTGGGCGATGATAATGCTGTGAAAACCCATATCAGCAACCTAAGAAGCAAACTGAAAAAGTGTAATCCTTCCGCAGATTATATCGAAACGGTATGGGGACTTGGCTATCGTTTGTGCAAAGAGACAGATATTGCCAAAAATTAAAATACTTATCCCTTCCTTAACTTTTTTCTGAAATTCTTAACCTTTTCTAAACCTTTTGCAGATACACTTTATTCATGCCAAAAAGAGATGAAAGAACAAAATGCAATCCACCATTAAAATAATTGGAAGAAAAGGAGTTTATCTATGAGGGACTGGATATTAAAAGCAGAAAATATTACGAAAACCTTTCATAGTTTTACTGCCCTTTCTAATGTATCCTTTACATTAGAGGCCGGTAAAATTTATGGCTTAATCGGACAGAACGGAGCCGGTAAAACCACCCTCATGCGTTTAATCGCAGGTCTTAGCTTTCCAACAAAGGGAATGTTGGAACTCTTTGGAAAAAGAGATGAAAAGGAAAAGCAGGCTGCCCTGAAGAGGATCGGATGTCTCATCGAATATCCCGGCTCAAATGGGAATATGACGGCAAAAGAAAATATGACCCTTCACAGAATTATCAGAGGTATTCCAAATAGGGAACTGGATGAAGAGCTTCTTGCTATGGTCGGCTTATCCTCTGCGGGTAAAAAGAGGGTAAAGGATTTCTCTTTAGGCATGAAGCAGCGCCTGGGCATCGCTATTGCCTTATTGGGAAATCCCGAATTGTTAATGTTGGATGAACCGGTAAACGGTCTGGATCCTTTCGGTGTGGTGGAGATACGCAGCCTTATTAAAAAAATGGCAGAGGAAAGACATATGACAATTTTAATTTCCAGTCATAATCTGCCGGAGCTGTATCAGACCGCAACGGACTATATTATTATTGATAAGGGAGAAATCAAAAAAATGCTGCCTTTGAAGGAACTGGAAGAATGCTGTCAGCATCATCTGCGGATTGAATGCAGCAATCCGGAGGCACTTTCCGTCCTACTGGAATCCAAGCTTCATACAAAAAATTATAAGGTTATGCCGGATAAAAGCGTACGCTTATATGACTATTTGGAGGACAGGGAGCTGGTAGCCCGGACAATTTTTGAAAACGGAATCCTGCCCACACAGTTTTATATCGGTGGAGATACCTTGGAAAATTATTTTATTTCAATCATAGGAGGAGAAAAAAATGCTTAATCTGATTTCTGCGGAATTTTTTAAATTAAAAAAATCAACGGGATTTAAGCTCTGTTTACTCATTACCTGTATTTGTGCCTGGTCTTTAATTTCCGTTTCCCATGGTATCGGCACCGGGGACCTCAGCACGGATATCAGCGGCAGCGCCTCCGGATTAACGGAAATCATGGTCATCTCACTCCTTGGTTCTCTCCTTGCGGGTATTCTGGTCTGCAGTGACTTTGAATCGAAAACCATACATGATGCCATTGCCGGCGGAAACGGAAGAATATCTGTCGTGATAAGCAAGGTATTCGTTTATCTGTTACTGATCTGCCTGTTGTTCCTCCCTTATGCCTTTGCCACACTGATTGGTTTGTACACTTATGCCACTTTTTCTTCCTCCTTTGCCATATCCGTATTTATCAATATTCTGGCTGACATGAGCGGCCAAAGTATCACCTTCTCCATGGCAGGAAACATCCTTTTACTGTCACTGGTGACCGGAATCGTTTATGCCGCCCGATTAAGTATCTGTATTCCCGTAGCCTTTAAGGTAAGAAAACCCATAGTGGTTATGGCTTTTGGCTTTGCTGCCGGTTTTATCATTGATCTTATTGCAGGAGCAGCAGAGGGCATCCCTTTGCTAAGTGATTTGCTTACCGTCACTCCCTTTTACCGGGATTACCTGATGATATCCATGGATTCTTCAGACGGCATCATGCTAAAAGCGGCTATTGTCAGCCTGCTATTTCTCAGTATTATGACAGGAATTACTTATCTGCTGTTTAAAAAAGCGGAGATTAAATAATTATTGCTAATGGTAATCCGGAAAAAACAAAAAACTCATGCGGATTACCGTTATGTATATGAAATAGATATAAAAAACGGAAAGGACCGTAATTTACATGACCTTTACCTCTGGATTACTGATAACCGCCGTAGTAATTCTTACGGTCTATATCATAATTATAAAATTACAAATTCGGAGTATCAACAGACAACTGGAAAAACGTCTGAAGGAACATACCAGACAGCCCATCAGCCTGGAATTAATTAATTCCGGTCTGAATACTTAACGGCTTCCATCAACAAATGCTTAAAGGCGGAGGAAGATCTCCGCCTGAAGGGCATGAGTGAGGAAAAGAAATTTAAGGAGCTAATCGCTAATATTTCTCATGATTTACGTACTCCCCTGACTGCGGTCAAGGGATACCAGCAGCTCCTGGAGCAGGAAAATCTTACAAAGGAGCAGCAAATAAATCTGCAGGTCTCAAGAAAGCATACAGAGCAGCTGGGAGAATTAATTGATCAGTTCTTCACCTATTCGTATTTTTTACATACCAGGCCGGAAATGGAAAAAGAACGCTGTAACCTTACCAGCCTCGTATCCGAGTGTTTATTGTCTTTTATAACAGCATTGGAGGAGAAGAGCATTACGGTTCATTTCGATGACTCCAAGCCCGTCTTTGTATCAGCGGATAAAAAAATGGTCACCCGTATCCTGCAAAATTTAATACGCAATGGCATGCAGCATGGAACGGGTGATATAGAGGCCGCGCTTTATGAACAAGAAAACTATGTTATTATTTCCTTTCGAAACCGGATCACATATCCGGATGAATTGGATGAATCCAAAATTTTTGACCGTTTTTATTCAGCCGACAAGGTGAGAAATCACTCTTCCGGCCTGGGTTTGTCTATTGTCAGGCTATTAGCTGAGGAAATGGATGGCAGTGCCTCTGCCGTCAAATATGAAGATTGTCTGGAAATCAGGGTTTCTCTGCCTGTCCAGGCAAAGTTACGGTAAAACAGCTGCCCTCTCCTAAACGGCTTTCCGCGGTAACAGAACCACCATGAGCTTCCGTAATGGATTTTACGATGGCAAGTCCGATACCTGCTCCTCCGGTTTTCCGGTTTCTGGATTTATCCGCCCTGTAGAAGCGTTCAAAAACGAGAGGCAATTCTTCCTCCGGAATTCCCGCCCCATTATCACGAACGGAGATTTTTATCCCATTTTGATATTTTTCTGCCGTAATTGTTATTTTACCTCCCTCAGGAGTATATTTCACCGCATTGGATAAAAGATTATAGACCACCTGATAGAGCCGGCCCTTATCTGCCGTAATGAAGGTACTGCTTCCCATTAAACTCACCTTCTGATTTTTTCGGTTTAATTCAATTTCAAAGCTGGAATAAGCTTTCTTGATAATTTCCATGATATCAAATCTTTCCTTATGCAGATTTATAATATCCCCTTCTATTCTGGCGAGATTTTCCAAATCCTTCACTAATTTGGTTATTCGCCCGATTTCTTCGTGGCAGCTCATCAG
>CAMJWQ010000258.1 GCA_946409475.1 uncultured Lachnospiraceae bacterium | reverse complement strand
ACCTCGCCGGAATCAACTGGGGTGCTGTGCTGCTGGCAGTATTTCTAATTGCTGTAACCTCTGCGCTTTTAGGACTGATGATTGCCGTTTCTGCAAAAGAAGTATTTGAGGCACAGACTTTTTCCAACTTTTTTCGGTTTCCCATGCTGTTTTTATGCGGTTTGTTCCTGCCTGTCAGCAGCCTGCCGGCCTTTCTGCGCCCCTTGTCTTACCTGCTGCCGTTAACCTACGGAACTGATCTGCTCAGTGGCTCCATCCTCGGCATACACATGCTATCTCCTGTATTGTGTATTCTGCTATTGCTTGTCTTTACCGCAACGTTGTTTGCATTCTGTCAGTATAATATGCGAAGAAAATGGATTTTATAAAACCTGATTCAGCAGGAAGGATTCCGTAACGACCACCGTAAAGCTCCGATTCTCCTTGGAAGCTTGTCCGTTACTAACGATGCCGGATTCCCAATTCCGCTTTTGTAAGATCGAACCGTTCTAATAATCAGCGTTCTTTAATATCTTCGCTCCACCGCCTGACGGCGGACAGAAAGCACAGATGCTGAAACAGATATGCCATCCCTTTTTATTTTTAGATACAAGAGTCCAAAAATCATCAGAAATACAGCTAACAGAAAGCTTATAAACGGACACCAGAATATACTGTCAAAGCTTTCTCCAAATGCCCGATATAACTCATTTCCAACATAATAGTGCAAATAATTTATCATTCCTAATGGCATGAAATTTGCGAACCAATGATTCACCTGATATTCTGCCATTTGTTCCGCTATTAATAGAGTGATCCAAAAAAAACAAAGAACAGATGCACTTGCTATCATTTTTTGCGTAAGAACAGATACGAAAAGTGTAAGTGAAATAGTAAAAAGTAACGCTATCAATCCAATGAAAACATTTAGAAAAAACTGCTGCAAATACGTTATGTTATATGATGAAAAGAAGGTATCACTATTGCTCTGAATACACCGGCTGCCCCCTTCCAATCCAAAGGGTAACATCATAATGACAAAATACAAAGCTGCTCCCGCCAAATAAAGAATACTTCCCCCTCCATATGCGGTAAGAAATCTTGCATAATCCAATCGTTTTTTCCCCCACCTGGTCGCTCTGCTTAATTCTTCCATCCTCGACTGCCCATCTCTTCCAAATAGAGGAAGTAGAATTATAGATATCAGCAGTAACAAAACAACTAAAAATATCCCCATTTCATGATTCATCACTTTCCATCCTTCTGCATAATCCATGTAAATCGCTGAAAGCTGTGCCGCCCTTTTCATAATTTCTGCTTTTTCTTGTTCCGTATATTTCGTTCTGTCATCCGATTCCAATGTTTCTTTGATTACGGATAGTCTTATCCTATAAAAATCTGCCGCCTCTTCCTCTGACAAATCCTGAATTGACTTTCCTTCATAATTCAGGGCTGCCAAAGCTTCTGCATTAATCTCATCCATATGAACAAGATCACTTTCCGTAGATTCTTTTAACATAGGAAGATAATCTTCTACTTTTTTATCCTTTACCTTGTTCTTAATATATTGTAAATTTTCTCTTCCGGTAATCGCGATCCCTGCCTTATTCGGAACTTCATATTGTTTCACTGCCTGATAGCTACTATTGATAGAAAACAGGAACAGAATCATAAAAAAAACAAAAAATGTAAAAGTATTCAGAATTCGTCTGCATTCCACCCTTATGATTTCCCGCAATGTCATCACCGCCTTAATTGATAGAATACTTTTTATGAGAATTTCTCATGGACAATTTTAATATCATGAGATAAATAACACTTAAAATAATCACGATAAAAAAGTATGGTACCAGTGTATTCCCAATAAAAATAAAGTTCTCAATAACAGCATCCGAACTAAATTTATTGGGATAGAGCAAATTGGTCTGGTAATAAGAATAAGTGGCGGCTCCCTTCCTTATCCCCCATATTAGCAACAATGAAAGAATGATTGTTATTTTCATATTCTTTGTCCTTACCGATAACAGCATAACGGCATTGGCAATCACAAGTACTCCCAATAAGCCTCCCGTTAATTTCATCAACAATCCCATTCCCACTGTTATATTTAATAAGGAATGAAACCAATATGCCTGTGCTGACACATTCCAACCATGTAAGGAAGCAACCGCAGCATGTTCTGCAATCAGTACACCTATAGCAATCAGATATGTTGTTACCGCGAACAGGTTTCCGGCAATCCACCTGGCTTTAAAATCTTTTTTTCTACCATGACAGGAGGATAGCGTTAGCTCATTCACACCGCCGGCACCATCTTTCGTATACAGTCCCGCCAGTACAAAAGCAAGCACTACAAAAAAAACAGGATATTCTATATTGTACCAATTCATAATGTTTGAAAATCCTTGATGATATCCAAAAAGACCTCTCTTTCTAAAATCAATAACATACCAACGGTATGTATTATGTTAAAAAATTTTCTCCCTTTTGCAAGTGGATACGTTCTCGATATATACCTCCGGTATGTATCCGGTTAAAAATAAAACTGCTTTTCCTGCTCATGAAAAGCAGCTATTTTCGATTTTGAATAAAATCAAATAGGCGAAGCGCCATGCGAATAAGCTCATCGTCAATCAGCGGTACGTTCAAGCCTTCAAATACATTTTGCAGGAAGCAGAGTTTATTCTCAAGCTCTTCTCTGGAAGATCGGGCGATATTTAAACCCAGCCAAAGATTCATGATCAGGGAACCAAATTCGGCAAATTCTTTTGGATAGCGGGTTTGAATAGAGCCATCCGCAATCCCTTCCTCGATATAGGTTTGCAGGCACTGTGCGTCACCATTCAGGCATTCCAGATAAATTTCTCCAATCAAACGGGGACTCTTCAGCAAAATTTCCGCAGAATAGAGGATGGTATACCGCTCAAGATTTTGCAGGGACAGCTTTAACTGATTCTTTATTTTTTCCAGTCCGTTTTCACCCTGCCAATTTTCGTACCAGTTGATTTGGCCCTCGGGAAGACCGATCCGGTTTGTCACCTGTTCCAGAATATCCCTCTTGGATTTGAAATGATGGTAAATCACACCCTTTGTTAAGCCGCCGAGGCCGTCGATAATGTCCTGTATGGTGGTATTATCATAGCCCTTTTCATAGAAAAGCTGGTGGGCTACCTTCAGTATTTTTTCCCTTGTTTCCTCAGGATATTTATTTCTTGCCATAAACACCACCTCATTTCTCAATGGCATACCAACGGTATGTTATTAAGTTTACATCAAATTATAAAAACTGTCAACACAAATAGTTTGAGGTCTTGACAATCTTAAGAAGTAGTGATAGCATGAATATGCTGTACGACTGACGGAAGTGGAATCAACCACAGGAAGTATAGCGTTTTTGGAAGCCGACCGTCTGGGCATGATGCTTGGATTGGTGGGTCTTTTTTATTTTATCCTGAATGCAACTAATGCCATTCAGAAAATTTTAAATCATGAGCAGAGTAGGATTTTGTGCGTAAATCATTGATTTGCAGTGCCTTCCGGACGGGGAGTTGTCGGAGGGACGAAAAGCCTTTGCAGGCTTACGGTACAAGGTTCGCATCCCGCTGCTACATAAGGAGAAGCGGTGTAATTGTTATGCCTCTTGTTATGTAGCTGTGCTGCATAACAGGAGGTGTTTTTATGATAGCAACGTAACATGCCGGTTTAACGATGGCTTTCTATCAAACATTTCATTTAAGAAAGGAGAAGTTAAATTGGAAAAATCATCTTTATATGTGCGCCGCATCACAATTTCTGCGGTATTTCTTAGTATTTCGCTTGTCTTAAAAACGGCATTTTCTTTTTATATACCCATGTTTGGACAAAATGGCATAAGCGTTGGTATCTCCGGCATTTTTTCCACTATGCCGTCCCTATTATTCGGGCCTGTGTATGGTGCTCTTGTGTCCGGGCTTTCCGACCTATTAGGCTACCTGTTAAAGCCTGTGGGAACCTATATTCCCCTCATGACCCTGGTCGTAGCTGCCGGAGGATTTATCAGGGGAGCATTATGGGCTGGTCTGCGGAATAAGGGCAGTAAGAAAATGAGAATTGCAGTTGCCGCGTTTTCCGCTCTTTTACTGTTAGCAGGAATTTGCAATATTGCGTTTTTGTCTGCCGATGGTATTGATGCCGGATTTTACGACCATGTACAGAATGAAAACATCAATACGGACAATATGCATCTTGTCAGCAAAATGCTGATTGAAAGGACTATTGATGCAAAAGATCCGTCAGGAAATCTTGCAACCTACATTACCTGGGTAACAACCGCATTGATTGGCAGTGCTGCTCTCGGTATTTTTTTATTGGCTGCTGACTTTTTCCTGTCTAAAAAGCTCCTTCATGACACATGTGGAGGGCAAATTCCCCAGCTTCTTATCGCTATGATTGGTTCCGGCCTGATTGTCACCACTCTTAACACCCTCGTATTGCGTGAAACAATCTTTACCGCATGGAAGGTACTTCCGTTTGCCGTCATATGGATTCCCCGCGCGATTGAAGAAATCCTGGGCAATACGGTCAAAGCCTATTTTGTGTCCATGTTGTTGGGGATCTTCAAAAAGCAACATGGACTGAAAGAACTAATTGGCGGATCATCCATGAGGTTCAAAAGAAATACAAAGGTTTAGAAGGATTGGGATGGTGTGAACACGGCCCGTCCGGTTATTCCGGTAAAACGCTTCTTTTAAAGCTCACATAGGAGGCTCCGATATAGATGGCAAGCACCGCAAAAAATATGGCAAGCGTTGCGCCGACAATCAGAAAAATTTGTGCTATGCCCTGAAATACACCGGGCTCGAAAGCCAAACAAAGAAAAAATATAAAAATACTGCTGATTGCTATGGCGGGAAATATCGGCAGCACATAATATACCGCAAACTGCCTGCGAAGCGCACCGCTCAAGTATTTCTTTTCAGCCCCCAGCATGTGAAGAACGCCATATTGGTTCCGGCAGTCTTTCATCTCGCTAAGGATCTGGATTGCCAGAACGGTCGCCGAGACGATCAGCAGCACCAGCGCCACATAAAACAGCGGAAAAACGATTACCGCATACAGCGATGCATTCTGCTCCTTGACAACCTCCTTAGAGTAAATCATATCGGCGCCGTGTCCGTTTTCATACCGGTCCATGCGTATATTGTTCAGCGCCTCATATTC
>CAMJWQ010000257.1 GCA_946409475.1 uncultured Lachnospiraceae bacterium | reverse complement strand
AAGCCGATATCCTCTCCGGATACTATAAATTTTTCAGCGTTTTTATCTATTAAGGCTAATTGATAAGAATTATGCAATTCCGCAATCTCATCCTGGACCTCTTCAACTGATTTTCCCGTACAATATTGTCCGTTAATCCATGTACCGAAAGTAAAATATTTCGAATAATAATATACGAATCCCATGTAGATACCGGCAAGCAGTAAAATAAAAATACCAACAGATATGATCCGTTTTTTAATCGGCTTTGTTGCCATAGAATTCCTCCTGTTTTTACGGAGATCGTTCGCTTTTATATTTATTTCATAGGAAGCAGTTTCCTCATATGAAATGAAAAGAGTTAACTATACTTAATATATAATTAACTCTTTATTTTGCTATTACTATTTTTTGCTATAAATCATTTTCATCAAATACTTCTTCAATAGGAGCTCCCGCAGGTACCATGGGAAAGACCTTATCATCCTGGTCAATGATGCAATCAATAACAACGGGTTTCTTTAATCCAGCCGCTTTGTTTACAGCATTTTCCAGCTCTTCCTTAGTCGTTACCCTTATTCCCACAGCCCCCATAGCTTCCGCTAATTTTGCAAAATCCAAGGCATCCTCAAATATGGTTTCAGAATATCTTTTTTCATAAAATAATGTCTGCCATTGCCTAACCATACCTAAAACATGGTTATTAATTACCACTTGAATAATTGGTATCCGGTAGCGTACTGCCGTTATGACTTCATTCATATTCATCCGAAAGCAGCCGTCACCTGCAATGTTGATAACAGTTTTATCCGGACATGCTATCTTGGCACCGATACAGGCTCCCAGACCAAATCCCATGGTTCCCAGTCCGCCGCTGGTTAAAAAAGTCCTGGGATACTTATATTTATAATACTGGGATGCCCACATCTGATGCTGTCCGACATCCGTTGTAATGATTGCCTCTCCCTTTGTTGCCTCATAGATGGTCTTAATAATATAAGGTCCGTTTAAGGATTCCTCATAATAACGTAAGGGATATTTTTTATTTATGCCCTTTACTTCTTCAATCCACTCATCATGCTCCTGCGCCTCCAATGCTCCGTTTAAATCCGTAAGTATTTCCTTGATATCACCTATGATATGTGCCTCCGTCATGATGTTCTTATTAATTTCTGCCGGATCTATATCAATTTGCAGAATTTTCGCATTATGGGCAAATTTTTTGGCATTTCCCGTAACCCTGTCACTAAACCTTGCACCTATGGTGACTAAAAGGTCACATGCCGTAACACCTAAATTAGCCGCCTTCGTACCATGCATACCCAGCATACCCATATACAGCTCATCCGTTCCCGGAAATGCCCCCTTCCCCATTAAGGTATCCGTAACGGGCGCCTGTACTTTTTTTACAAATTCACGTACTTCTTCGGAAGCCTCAGAGCTTATGACGCCGCCTCCGATAAAGATAAAGGGCTTTTTGCTGTTTTTAATCAAATCCACAGCCGCTTTTATTTTTTCGCTTCTGTTTTCATGATGGACATCCTTCGGTATCTTTTGTATGGGAACCGGTTTCTCGTAGGAATATTCTGTTTTATTTGCCGTAACATCTTTGGTGATATCCACTAAGACCGGACCGGGTCTGCCTGACCCGGCGATCCAGAATGCTTTCCGTATCGTTTTTGCCAGCTCATTTACATCCTTTACGATAAAATTATGCTTCGTTATGGGCATGGTAACGCCCGTGATATCTATTTCCTGAAAGCTGTCACGCCCCAATAAAGGAACTCCGACATTTGCCGTTATGGCCACAACAGGTATGGAATCCATATAGGCCGTTGCTATTCCCGTTACTAAATTCGTAGCTCCGGGGCCCGAGGTAGCCAGGCATACTCCCACTTTCCCCGTTGCCCTTGCATAACCGTCCGCCGCATGTGCGGCTCCCTGCTCATGGGATGTTAAATAATGCTTAATAGAATCCTTATACCGATATATGGCATCATAAATGTTTAAAATACTGCCTCCCGGATAGCCGAATACCGTGTCGACACCCTGCTCCTTTAAACATTCAATGACTATTTCTGCCCCAGTTAACTGCATGTTATTGCTCCCTTCCCTATTTCGGTACTTCTAAAATGGCTCCTCTGTTTCCGGAAGTAACCATAGCTTCATAGCGGGACAGATATCCCGTTGTGACCTTTGGCCTTCTCGGTGTCCATGCTTTTCGTCTTTTTTCCAATTCTTCGCCGGATATTACAAAATCCAATTTATTATTCGGTATATCGATCTTTATGATATCGCCTTCTTCAACAAGGGCAATATTTCCACCAACAGCTGCCTCCGGTGACACATGTCCGATAGATGCCCCTCTGGAAGCTCCCGAAAAACGGCCGTCGGTAATTAAGGCCACGCTGGATCCCAAACCCATACCTGCAATAGCAGAAGTAGGATTGAGCATTTCTCTCATTCCCGGTCCCCCCTTTGGTCCTTCATAACGGATGACTACCACATCACCTGCAACAATCTTCCCTGCTTTTATGGCTGCTATCGCATCCTCTTCACAATCAAATACTCTGGCAGGGCCTTCATGCACCATCATCTCCGGTGCTACGGCCGACCGTTTCACTACGGCAGTATCAGGCGCAAGATTCCCCTTTAACACGGCTATTCCGCCTGTTTCACTAAATGGATTCGTAATGGGACGAATCACTTCTTCGTTTAAATTCCTGCAGCCCTTTATATTTTCTTTCACAGTCCTACCTGTAACCGTCATTAAATCCGTATCCAATAACCCTTTTTTGTCCAGCTCATTCATAACCGCATAAACGCCGCCGGCTTCATTTAAGTCCTCCATATAAGTATGTCCGGCCGGTGCCAGATGGCACAAATTAGGAGTTCTGGCACTAATTTCGTTGGCCATTTCAGGACTTAATTCTACACCCGCCTCATGAGCAATGGCCGGCAAATGCAGCATGGAGTTTGTGGAACAGCCAAGGGCCATATCCACCGTAAGAGCATTTAGGAACGCTTTCTTCGTCATAATATCCCTGGGTCTGATGTTTTTTTCATATAATTCCATCACCTTCATCCCCGCATGCTTGGCAAGACGAATCCTCTCAGAGTAAACAGCCGGAATGGTACCGTTGCCCTTTAGACCCATTCCAAGGGCTTCTGTCAGGCAATTCATGCTGTTAGCCGTATACATTCCGGAACAGGAGCCGCAGGTGGGACATACCTTATTTTCATATTCCCCTACTTCCTCCTCTGTCATCATCCCGGCAGCATGAGCACCAACGGCTTCAAACATACTGGAAAGGCTGGTCTTTTGTCCGTTAACCCTTCCTGCCAGCATAGGACCTCCCGATACAAAGACGGTGGGAATATTGATTCTGGCAGCCGCCATTAACAATCCCGGTACATTTTTATCACAATTCGGCACCATAACAAGAGCATCAAATGCATGAGCCATAGCCATGGCTTCCGTGGAATCGGCGATTAAATCCCTTGTTACCAGGGAATATTTCATTCCGATGTGACCCATGGCAATTCCGTCACACACAGCGATAGCGGGGAATACAACAGGCGTACCTCCTGCCATTGCCACCCCCATTTTAACCGCATTTACAATTTTATCCAAATTCATATGCCCCGGTACTATTTCATTATAGGAACTTACAATCCCGACTATTGGCTTTTCCTGCTCTTCCCTGGTAAATCCCAGAGCATTCCACAAGGATCTATGGGGCGCCTGCTGCATCCCCTTCGTAACTGAATCACTTCTCATATGATATCTCTCCTTTTTTTCAATCCCTATCTGTTTATTGCGGGTTTAAAATACTTTAACAATCCTGTTTATATACAAACCACATTTATAATAACCTATGTTATATATGTACAAATGAAATCTCCCATTTTTGATGTGGTAACTAACTTCATCCCCTCAGACATAATATCGGCTGTCCGGTACCCTTGTTTTAGAACCTGGCTGACCGCCCTTTCTATCGCTTCCGCTTCCTTATCCAAATCAAAAGTAAAACGCAGCATCATTGCTGCCGACAGGATAGTGGCAATGGGATTCGCTATATTTTTCCCCGCAATATCGGGGGCCGATCCGTGACTTGGTTCATAAAGTCCGAATTTCGTTTCATTCAAGCTGGCCGAAGCCAGCATACCAATGGAACCGGTAATCATACTGGCTTCATCGGATAAAATATCTCCAAACATATTTTCTGTTACTATCACATCAAACTGTCCCGGATTTTTTACCAATTGCATGGCACAATTATCAACCAGCATATGCTCCAGGGTGATATGAGGATAATTTTTTGCCGTTTCATTCACTACTTTTCTCCAGAGCCTGGAGGAATCCAATACATTCGCTTTATCCACGCTGGTTACTTTTTTCCTTCTTTTATCAGCAATTTCAAAAGCCCTGACAGCAATCCTTCTGATTTCATCTTCATCATAAGTCAAGGTATCATAAGCTTTTTCAACACCGTTTTCCATTACCGTTTTTCTTGCACCGAAGTATAAGCCTCCTGTAAGTTCCCTTAAGATCATAATATCAAAACCGTCATTAACAATTTCATTTTTTAAAGGGCAGGCATTTTTTAACTCCTCATATAAAAGGGCCGGTCTAAGATTGGCAAATAAGCGTAATGATTTTCTTAGCTTTAAAAGTCCTGCTTCCGGTCTTAAATGAGGCGGCAGCTGATACCAGGAAGAGGTTTCCGGATCTCCTCCTATGGATCCCATTAGTACGGCGTCACTTTTTAAGCAGCTATTTATGGCTTCATCCGTTAAAGGATTTTGATAAACATCAATGGATGCTCCGCCCATTAATACATCCGTATAGGAAAATGTATGTTGGTATTGTATCCCGATTCTATCTATCACTTTTTTTGCTTCCGTAATAATTTCAGGTCCGATTCCATCACCCGGTATCACCGCTAAATTTGCGTTCATAAAATCTCCCTTTCTATATTTGATTAGGAACCTAATAATCAGGTCTCTTACATAATAGCTCATTTTACCCGTATTTTCAACCGATTACTAATGGCACCCCATATAATTTAGCCATGGCTTCCATAACTTGTGGTTATGTTAAGCCGGATATTATCCCCTCTATTTATATTACTTTTTACATTCCTATTAATAAATAAAGAAAAAGCATTACAAATAATTCCCAGGACAGGATATTGTAATAC
>CAMJWQ010000256.1 GCA_946409475.1 uncultured Lachnospiraceae bacterium | reverse complement strand
CGAATTTAGTGGACATGGTGAAATAGGAACACTTAGCGAGGTATTTTCGAGCTTATTTACAGGAAAGGATAGGGATTTGGACATGTTAAATATCGGAAGCAAAGTGATGGAATACCGAAAGAATAATCATCTTACCATCATGGATTTTTCGGATATGACAGGATTAAGCCCGGCTTTAATCAGTCAATTGGAAAGAAATATCGGAAACCCGACCTTAAGTGCCATGGAGTCCATAGCAGCTGCATTGGGTATTCCTATTTCTAAATTATTAGAGCAGGAAATCAAAAACGAAGATTTAATTGTCAGAAGAGATAACAGGGCAAAAATTATTTATTCCAAAAATGAACATATTGTCTATAATATCGTAGCTCCCGGTCCTGTACGGTCGAAGCTGGAATTATTGGTTATGTCCCTGGTTCCTTTCAGTGAGACCTTCGGTGGATTTGTCAGGCATGACAGTGAAGAAGAAATTGCATATGTAATCAGCGGACAAACAGTAGTGGAATTTGAAGAGGAACGCTTTCTTTTAAACGAGGAAGATTCCATACGTATTATGCCGGGAAGAAAGCATAAATTCATCAATTCCACCGATAAAGAGGTTAAGGTATTATTTGCCCGCATGAAGCAATAAAGAGGATTAAATTACATAGGGGTCTCCCAAATTCGGATGAAGATCTCGTAAGAATATTTTTTAAGCTGTTCATGAGAAATATTCTTATAGGTATCTTCTTCTTTTTTAATATATTGCAGGATAGGTATAATGGACATAAAGAGGGTAGTCTCAAATTTCAGCATATTATCCTGTCTGCTTAATATACCCTCTTGTATTCCGGTATCTATGATAGAAGCAAGGATATTTATATACGCAGCACCGCCGCATAGTTTTCCATTACCATTCTCCTTAAGGATACTGTGCATTTGGCCTGCAGATTTGTCATCTGCAGAAAAAAGAAGGATAAGGGATTTGTTCATATGATTATGGATCAGCCAATCAAAAACAGAAAACAGTTTGTCCTGAAAGGTTGTCTTCTCTGCAATTTTTCTTGTAATATTTGTCAATTCCGTGGCAATATTATATAATATTGCCTTTGCAATGATTTCTTCTTTAGAAGAGAAATATTCATATATGGTTCCCTTAGGAATACCGGAGGCATCGGCAATATCCTGCATTCGTAAACTTTCAAAAACATGGCCTTCATTATATAGCTTTAAAACACCTTGAAAAACGGATAATTCCTTATTTGAATATTTTCCCCACATATAGCAGTTAATCCTCCATAATAACTAATTCCTGATCATCAACGATACGCATTTCTTTTCTATATAATAAATCATATAAAATGGGCACGATAAATAATGTCATGACAGTAGCATACAACAAACCGCCGATTGTTACAATAGCGATAGGCTGCATCATATCGGCACCCATGCCCATACCAAGAGCCATGGTAGACAATCCCAATACGGTTGTAATGACGGTCATGAGGATGGGCCGCATACGGGTTCTTCCTGCTTCAATAATGGCGGATCTTTTATCCATTCCGCTTATACGTAATTGATTAATGGTATCTACAAGCACAATCCCGTTGTTTACAATAATACCTGCCAGCATGACAAATCCGATTAGGGAAATAACACTTACTTCATTATTCGTTATAAATAATCCGATGAAACCGCCTGTAAATGCCAGAGGAATGGTGAACATTACAATAAACGGTGATAAGAGTGATTGAAATTGGGCAACCATAATTAAATAGATAAATAATACGGCAAGGATCAGCATTTTCATTAATTGTCCTATGGAGTCATTAATGCTTTCATTTTCACCGGTAAAAGTAATATGGTATCCTTCCGGTAATTCATAGCTTTCAAAGGCTTTTTCCACATCTGCACTGACTAAGCCGATGTTATAGCCGTCTGCGATGGAAGCACCGACGGTAATATACCTTTTCTGATTGATTCTGGATATGGAGGATAAGCTTTCCGTATTTGTGAAGTCAGCGATATCAGAGAGACGTACCTCTTTTTCTTCGCCTTCTTTACCGGTAACGGTAAAGGTGTAATCCCTGATATCTTTGATATCTCTTTTTTCTGAATTTTCATCAATGACAACTATGGAATAATCTTTTGAATCCTCCGTTAATGTAGTGGCATTCGTTTCCGAAGTAATGGCCTTTTGCAATTCCATATATGCCTGGGCGACCGTAAGGCCGTTTTTCATAGCTTTATCCTTATTAATGGTAATACTTAGTTCGGGAGAAGGATCGGTAATACCACTGGTAATTTCCGCAGTGCCCTCAATTTTTTCCAGCTCCGCTGCAATATCCGCAGCGGTATCTTTTAGTACGGTTAAATCATTTCCCTCTATTTGCAGGGAAATACCGCTGCCGCTTAACATACTGATATCCATGGTATTTCCGTCTGCACTGACTTCGCAGGGTAAATCTTTACATAATTCTTCGATTTGCTTCGCTGTTTCCTGGCTGGTATTGGTTTTGTCTTCTTTTAGAATCACATAGGCAGATATGGAATTATCGTCGGATGAACTTGCCATTGACATAAGACCCGTATCGCCAATGGTCATACCGATTGTCTCAATATCCTCAATGACATTGATTTTATGATATACTTCATCCAACAGAGCAGTGGATTCTTCAAAGGTAGAATCTTCCGGCATTTCTATGGACAGGGAAATTTGTGTACTGTCCATGGAGGGCATAAAGCCGGTTCCCTTCGATAAGGCTGCGAAAATACTGCCGGCCAATAAGATAACGGCTAGTAATAAAACCAGCGGTTTTATATGCAAAACGAGCTTTCATATCCGTTAACCAGCCAATCAAAGAAACGATGATCTTTTTCTTTCGTGTTTTTCAGCATGGAAGAGGACATGGCAGGTACTAAGGTCAAGGCAACAATTAAGCTTGCCAGCAGAGAGTAACCGATGGTTAAGGCCATATCCATAAATAGGGTTTTGGTAATGCCTTTAACAAATACGATGGGAAGAAATACACAAACCGTAGTTAAGGTAGAGGCGGTAATGGCTCCGGCTACCTGCACCGTACCGCTTACGGCAGCCTGAATAGCAGAAGCGCCTTTACTCCGCAGCCGGTAAATGTTCTCAATTACAACTACCGAATTATCCACCAGCATACCTACGCCTACCGCAAGGCCTGACAGGGAAATAATGTTTAAGGTGACTCCGGAAAAATACATTAAAACAATGGCAAATATGACACTGATGGGTATGGAGCATGCAATAATGGCAGTGGGTTTTAAATCCTTCAGGAATAAAAATAAAATGATAATTGCTAAAATAGCTCCCAATATCAGATTTTGTAATACGGAATTAATTACCACATCAATGTAATAACCCTGGTCGGAAAGATAGGAGATGTTTAAATTTTCAATGGTTCCCTTTAATTCATCGAATTTATCCGTTATATTACTGCAGACTTCTTTGGTAGAATAAGTAGGCTGCTTTTCGAAGGTAAGGATAATACCGTCATTACCGTTAATTTTAGAGTAGGTGGCGGCCGCATTGTCGGATAAAAAGACATCGGCTACATCGGACAGATAAACGGGCTCCACATCCTCGAATCCGGGATCGAAAAGCATTAAATTTGACAATTCATCAATATCTTCAATTTTATCACCGACTCTTACCAAATAATCTACGTTATCCTCCTCCACATATCCGGCAGGCATGGAGAAATTTTGTGCCGTTAATATATTCGAAATCATTTCCATGGTGATGGTATTGTTCAAATCGGCATTTTTATAAGCCTCTTCCCTGGCATTATCAAATTCTTCCCTGGAGGAATCTAAGGTTTCTTCTCCTTTTTTAATATTTTCCTCCGCAGAAGATAATGCCTGCTCACCGACAATCATTTGCGAATAGGCGTTATTAAACTCAAAAGCCGCCGTTGATTGTCCGGCTTCAATCTGCAACAGGCCCTGATTAATTTGGCCGACATAATCGGTGATTTCCGCTTTCTTATCTGTTAATTGCCTGAGACCGTCGTCAATTTGCCGTATGCCTTCCTGAATACCGGTTTCATAAGCAGATAATACGGAGCTTTGTACATCAGGCATGGCAAAAGCCATTTCCGGAATTTCGTTTCCGGCGGCCTTTGCAATCTCATTAAACAGGGTATAGATTTCATGCTTTCGCTCTGTTGTAGCGGCAACATCATTGTATTCCGCCAATAAGGATTGCTTTTCGGCCAGATCCGCTTCCAATTGTGCTTTTTGGGCAGTAACGGAGGTAATCTGTTCATCAATTTGTTTCAGGCCGTCAAGGAGCTGTAATTTTTTATTTTCCAAATCCACTTTTTGGGCAGCCAAATCATTTGCTGTCTGCGTTTGTTTGTCGGCCAGCTCTGTTTTACCCCTTTCCAGCTCTGCCTTTTTATCGGCAATTTCTTCCCTGCCTTCCGTAATATCCTGAGATGCCTCATTCAATTCTGATTCTCCGTCAACAAACTTTTCATCTAAGGCAGCGCTGATTTTTTTATTTACCTCATCAATTTTATCCTGTCTTAATACAACATTAATTTGTTTTTCAATTAAGCCGCTGGAACTGATACCGGCAACTCCCGTTACCCCCTCCAGGCCTGGTATAATCGTATTGTTTGCCAGAGAAGAGATTTCTTCTACCGGCATACCTTCCACATCAACGGCAGCAACCATTACGGGAAGCAGATCCGGATTCAGCTTCATGATGACCGGACTGCCTACGGAATCCTCCCAGCTTCCGGCGATCAAATCTATTTTTTCCCTGATATCAATACTGATGGCATCCATATTGACATCATCCGTAAAGGAAAGAACAACCAGGGAATAATTTTCACTGGATGTGGAGTTGATTTCCTCAAGATTGTTTAAGGTCGCTAAGGACTGCTCCAAAGGTTTTGTTACCGTCATTTCCACTTCCTCGGGACTGGCTCCCACATAGCTTGTCATAACAACAGCATAAGGCAGGTTCATACTGGGAAGAAGATCGGGTGTCATGTCCATAAAGGATACGACACCAAGGATTAAAATCAAAATTACCGATACAAAAACGGTTAGCGGCTTTTTCACACTGAATTTTGCAAACATAATAATCTCCTCGTAATTAGATTCTACCGACCGACCGTTTGGTCGGAAATTGATTGCATTATAAAGTTTATTTATCATGAAGTCAATATAAT